>JBNMHW010000041.1:0-22385 GCA_050872965.1 bacterium
GAGTACAACGGCACCTGGGAGCTGGCACCGCTTCTGGATCTGGATGCACCGGACGGATGGACGATCGTGCAGACACTCACGACGGTGGACGCGACGACCTATGAGATGTATCTGAACAATATGCGTACCATGATGCTGGAGCAGTTCTTTATCTCGGATGTCGTGATCTTCAACCGCTGCGATGACAACACGCCGAAGGCACGTTTCCGTCGCAGTGTGAAGGCGAAGAACCGCAAGGCACAGATCGTCTACGAGCGTGCGGACGGTTCGCTGGATGAGAATTATGATGATGAACTGCCGTATGATATCAATGTAGATTTTCTGGATATCTCAGATGCGGATTACGGTATCTTTTATCTGGACATTATGGACAATCCGAAAAAATATGTCGGAAAGAAGGTCAAATATCTGGCACTTGTCTACAAGCCGAAGGGCAAGCTGAAGAGCGATGTATTTGTTCCCGGACGTTTTGCGATGACATGCTGTGCAGAGGATATCCAGTTTGTCGGCATCAAGTGCAAATACGAGAAAGCAGATACGATCGAGCATCGTTCCTGGGTATGGGTGACGGCAGAAGTGGCTTATGAGTTCGCAATGGAGTACAAGGGAAAAGGACCGGTCTTACATGCGATCGAGGTCACACCGGCTGAAAAACCGGAGGACGAGCTGGTTTATTTTTCATAGTTTCCGGATCGTGAGGAGAATATATGGCAAACGAAAATTATCTGGCTGCCAAAAAGCTGGCACAGAAGGCTGCCAGATCAGCAGTCTCAAATGGAAAATATCCGTATTTACCGGCACTTGACGAGTTCGTATCCAGAGATATGATCTGCGGGGAGGAACCGCTTGGAGTCATTGATATTCCGCTCAGCAAAGTCGCCGGTACACGTACGAGCGGACGGAAGAATTCTTTTGCCAACAATTTTATGCCGCTATTGGAGGAGGGTACGGAGTTTTCGCTCAAATGGAGCAATCTGTATGATGCGCAGATGGATGAGGGTATCCGTGATCCGATCCTCGCCTACGAGTATATGATGCGTTATTATGTACAGGAAGGTAATAAGCGTGTCAGTGTGCTCAAATATGTGGAAGCAGCCAGTATCTCAGCCAATGTGATCCGGCTGCTGCCTAAAAAGACAGATGATCTGCAGGTGCGGATCTATTATGAATATGTTGATTTTTATGAGGCATCCAAGCTGTGTATGCTCGATTTCTCCACGCTGGGTGCCTATGAAGAACTGTGCATTTTTTATGAAAAGGGATGGAAACAGCCGTGGACAGAAGAAGAACGTCAGCAGCTGCGCAGTGATTTTCAGCGCTTTGAGCAGGTGTTTCTCAGTATGGGCGGCGAACGTCTGCGCGTGACGGCGGCAGACGCGTTTTTGGTGTATCTGCGTGTATATGGCAGAAAAGAGCTGCCGTACCGGTCCAATTCCGATATGCGCAACGAGATTGACCGTATCTGGCATGAATTTCTGACACAGGCACAGGATCAGTCGATGAAACTGCTCTTAGAGCCGTCAGAGACACCTACGACAGCATCTTTGATCAAAAAGCGGATTCCGTTTCTCGGCGGAGCGGGCAACCGCAAGCTGCATGTGGGATTTATCTATGGCAAGACACCGCAGACATCTGCGTGGACCTATGCGCATGAGCTGGGCAGACTGCATCTGGAGAGTGTGTTCGGAGACCAGATCGAGACGAAGACCTACTGCCATGCGGACTATACATTTTCTCCGATGGATATTTTGGAGCAGGCGATCAATGATGGCAATGAGATTATCTTTACGACGACGCCATACCTAAGTGCTGCCAGCCTCAAAGCGGCGGTGGCACATCCGGAGGTAAAGATCTTAAACTGTGCGACAAACTCTACGTACAACAGTATCCGTACCTATTACTGCCGGATGTACGAGCCGAAGTTCCTGCTCGGACTGATCGCCGGTTCGCTGTCGGGACAGAACCGGATCGGCTATATTGCGGACTATCCGATCTACAGCACGATATCCAATATCAATGCATTTGCGCTTGGGGCAAAGATGGTGAATCCGCAGGCAAAGATCTGTCTGGTCTGGTCTTCGCTCAAAGGAGTGGATCATCCGGAGGAACTGCTGGATAGCAGTATCCGTTTCGTATCGGATAAGGATTTTATCGTTCCCGAGCATCCGAGCCGCAGGTTCGGACTGTATGAACGCGATGGAGAGAAGCTGCACAGTTTGGCAACGACTGTATGCCATTGGGGCAAGTTTTACGAGCAGATCATACAGGGAATCCGTAAAGATACATGGACCATGGATCTCACGGTCAACAGAAACCGTGCGATCAACTACTGGTGGGGCATGTCAGCGGGCGTGACGGAGCTGATCTGTTCCGGCAGGCTGCCGGCGGAGACCAGACGTCTCGTGTCGATCATGACAGAGTTGATCCGAAAGGGACAGTTCCGGCCGTTTGATACGCAGCTGACCGATAATGAAGGCGTACGCCGTCAGGAGGACGGTATGCACATGAGCCATGAACAGATCGTGAAGATGGACTGGCTGTTAGATAATGTAGAGGGCAGCATACCGACGTTTGGTGAGCTGCGGGACGAGGCACTGCCGTTAGTCATGCTGCAGGGCGATCTCGCACAGGATGCACCATAGATCAATGAGGGAGAACTACCGTGTATGAAAATACTGACACTGGCAGATGTGGAATCAAAAGTTCTATGGGAGCATCTGGATCGGGATTATCTGAGAAAATTTGATATGATATTGGCGGCGGGAGACCTCAAACCGGACTATCTCGAATATCTGAGTCTGTATGCACCGTCGGATATTCTGCATGTATTCGGCAATCATGACCATACGCATGGCAAACAGAGTCCGGGGGGCTGTGTCTGTGTCGAAGATCGTATATATGAGTATAAGGGTGTCCGCGTCCTTGGGCTGGGCGGCAGTATCCGTTACAAGCCGGGACCCGATCAGTATACGGAGAGCGAGATGGAGCACCGGATACGTAAGCTCAGGCGGCAGCTCAAAAAGAGTGGCGGATTTGATATCCTGCTGACGCATTCGCCTGCACGTGGACTGGGGGATGCCGGTGATCCGACGCATACCGGTTTTGAATGTCTGAAAAAACTGCTGGATGATTACCGGCCGAAATACATGGTACACGGTCATGTACATATGAATTACGGCGTGAACAAGGAACGTGTGCGGTCATACGGATCGACGACGATCATCAATGCATATGAGAAATATGAATTTGAATATTGATGTTTTCTTGATAAAGTGACAATTTTTTTAACGAAAATGAGAAAATTCGTTGAAAAAAGGGTCACTTTATTTTATTATAGTATTAGTGTGCTGTATTATAGCGCGAAAAGAACAATGTGTGGCTGTGAAGGTACTGCATGGCTGCGTGGCCTCGTGAAGAGGGGATTGAATGAATGGAGGAAAAAGTATGTACCCGATCGTGAAAAAAGAGATTTTGGCTGATAAGATCTTCCTGATGGAAGTGAAGGCAGAGCGCTGTGCAAAGTCCTGTCTGCCGGGTCAGTTCATTATTGTAAAAACAGATGAAAAGGGAGAGCGTATCCCGCTGACGATCTGCGATTATAACAGAGAGGCAGGAACGGTGACGATTGTTGTTCAGGCAGTCGGTGCTTCTACCGAGCGCATGTTAAAGAACATTGACACTATGGAATCATTTCAGGATTTTGTAGGACCGCTGGGATGTCCTTCCGAGCTGTGTCTGGAGGAGAATCTGGAAGAGACCAGAAAAAAGAAGATCGTGTTTATCGCCGGAGGTCTGGGAACCGCACCGGTATATCCGCAGGTAAAATGGCTGCATGAGCACGGTGTAGAGGCAGATGTCATCATGGGATCGAGAACCAAGGATCTGCTGTTCTATATGGATGAGATGAAGGCTGTGGCTAAGAACTGTTATATCTGTACCGATGACGGCAGCTTTGGCTTCCACGGAGTAGGTACGGCACAGTTACAGGCGCTCTATGATGAGGGTGTTACCTACGATCAGTGTGTAGCGATTGGACCGATGATCATGATGAAATTCGTCTGCTTACTGACCAAGAAACTGAATCTGCCGACGATCGTTTCCATGAACCCGATCATGGTAGACGGAACCGGTATGTGCGGTGCCTGTCGTCGGGTAGTCGGAGATAAGGTGAAGTTCGCGTGTGTAGACGGACCGGAGTTCGACGGACATCTGGTAGATTTTGACCAGGCGATGAAGAGAATGCAGCAGTATAAGACCGAGGAAGGCAGAGCCAAGCTCGCCTTAGAAGAGGGCGATACGCATCACGGCGGCTGCGGACATTGTGGAGGTGACAAATAATGGAAGGAATGACAAGAGTACCTGTTCGTGAGCAGGATCCGAAGGTGCGTGCAACCAATTTTGAGGAAGTATGCCTCGGATATAATGAGGAAGAAGCTGTCGAGGAAGCAAAGCGCTGCTTAAACTGTAAGAATCCGTTGTGTGTACAGGGATGTCCGGTATCGATCAATATTCCGGCATTTATCCAGCAGGTAAAAGAGCGCAACTTTGAGGAAGCATATCAGATCATCAGCCAGTCATCCGCACTGCCTGCTGTATGTGGACGTGTATGTCCGCAGGAGAGCCAGTGTGAGGGCAAGTGTATCCGCGGTATCAAGGGCGAGCCGGTATCCATCGGTAAGCTGGAGC
Organism: bacterium; assembly: GCA_050872965.1. Lineage (GTDB taxonomy): Bacteria > Bacillota > Clostridia > Lachnospirales > Lachnospiraceae > W0P33-017. The sequence continues at coordinate 4,687 of JBNMHW010000041.1, forward strand.
GTTTTGTCGCTGACTGGGCGAGAGAGAACGGCATCAAGCCGAAGAAGGCAGAGAAGCTCAATGGCCATAAGGTAGCCGTGATCGGTTCCGGCCCCGCAGGACTGACCTGTGCCGGAGATCTGGCAAAGCTCGGATATGATGTGACTATTTTTGAGGCATTACACGAAGCTGGCGGAGTACTCAGCTATGGTATTCCGGAGTTCCGTCTGCCCAAGACAAAGGTCGTAGCGGCTGAGGTAGAGAATGTAAAATCACTCGGTGTCAAGATCGAGACAAACGTTGTCATCGGAAAGTCTACAACGATCGATGAGCTGATCGATGAGGAAGGCTTTGAGGCAGTATTTATCGGTTCCGGAGCAGGACTGCCCAGATTTATGGGAATTCCCGGAGAACAGGCAAACGGCGTGTTCTCAGCTAATGAGTTCCTGACCAGAAATAACCTGATGAAAGCATTTAAAGAAGGCTATGATACACCGATCAGCCGTGGCAAGAAGGTCGTAGTTGTCGGTGGCGGTAACGTAGCGATGGATGCAGCCAGAACCGCACTCCGTCTCGGCGCAGAGGTACATGTCGTATACCGTCGTGGTGAGGCTGAGCTTCCTGCCCGTGTGGAGGAAGTACATCATGCCAAGGAAGAGGGCATCATCTTTGACCTTTTGCAGAATCCGACAGAGATTCTTGTTGATGAGAACGGCTGGGTAAAGGGCGTAAAGATCATCAAGATGGAGCTCGGAGAGCCGGATGAGTCCGGTAGAAGAAGCCCGATCGAGATCCCCGGATCTGAGTATGAGATCGAGGCAGATACCGTGATCATGTCACTCGGAACTTCTCCGAACCCGTTGATATCTTCAACCACCAAGGGACTTGAGACAAACCGCAGAAAATGTATCGTAGCGACAGAGGACACCGGAGCGACTTCCAAGGAAGGTGTATACGCAGGTGGAGATGCCGTGACAGGTGCAGCTACAGTTATTCTCGCGATGGGAGCAGGAAAGGCTGCCGCAAAGGGAATTGATGCATATTTATCTGCAAAATAAGAAATAACCTAACTCTTCAGGACAGGTCGAAGCGGAACTGTCCTGAAGAGTTACGAGATAACGAAGGAGTATATCGTATATGAAAAAAATATGGGGAATGTGGACGAGTGTGAGTCTGGTTGTCCGGATCGTGTTTGGCCTGATCATCGGAGCGTTTTTGGGAATCGTGGTTCCGCAGGCGGCTGCGATCAGCATTCTGGGAGATATCTTCGTCGGCGCATTGAAAGCGATCGCGCCGCTTTTGGTATTTTTCCTAGTCATCAGCTCGCTCAGCAATGCGACGAACAGCCACGGCGGTGTCATTCGAACCGTCATCGTACTGTATATGTTCAGTACATTCCTCGCAGCGATCATTGCGGTCGTTGCGAGCAGACTGTTCCCGGTTGAACTCGTTCTGGTTGACGCTGTGACAGATACGGCTGCACCACAGGGTATTCTGGAGGTATTGAGGAATCTGCTGATGAATATTGTGGCAAATCCGATTTCCTCACTGGCAAATGCCAACTATGTTGGAATACTTGCATGGGCAGTATTGATCGGACTGGCATTTAAGGCTGCAAACGATGCGACAAAGAAGGTACTCGGTGATATTTCTAACGGTCTGTCACAGGTAGTTACATGGATCATCAATCTGGCACCGTTTGGAATCCTCGGATTGGTATTTACCACTGTATCCGAGAATGGACTGGATATCTTTACATCTTACGGAAAGCTGTTAGTTCTCCTGGTAGGATGTATGCTGTTTATCTACTTTGTGACCAACCCGATACTGGTTTACTGGTGTATTCGTAAAAACCCGTATCCGTTGATCTTCAAGTGCCTGAAGAAGAGTGCGATCACAGCATTCTTCACCCGCAGCTCCGCAGCCAATATTCCTGTGAATATGAAGGCGTGTGAGGAGTTTGGGCTGGATAAAGATACCTATTCCGTAACGATCCCGCTGGGGGCTACGATCAATATGGATGGCGCTGCGATCACGATCACGGTCATGACAATGGCGACTGCTTATACGATGGGTATCGGTGTGGATATTCCCTCAGCGATCATCCTCAGTATTCTGGCTGCATTATCGGCATGCGGTGCATCAGGTGTCGCAGGTGGTTCACTGCTGCTGATCCCGCTCGCATGTTCATTGTTTGGTATTTCCGATACGATTGCATATCAGGTCGTCGGAGTCGGATTTATCATCGGAGTCATTCAGGATTCGGTAGAGACTGCACTGAATTCTTCCTCAGACCTGCTGCTGTCAGCATCGGCTGAGATGCGTCAGTGGAGACTGGAAGGAAAAGAGATCAAGTTCTAAAATAAAATTCTAAAAAAATTGGGATTCTGCAAATGCAGAATCCCTTTTTTAAAACTCTTTTACTCTAAGATACATTCCATCAAACGGTCATTCATCTCCGGAGACATGATACAGAAGCGGATATAACGATCGTCTAAGAACGGGAACGTCGAGCAGTCACGGATCATCATGCCGCGGCGGATCGCTTTGTCAAACAGCGCCTCACTTGTCTGATCCTCACGGAGCAGCTTGACGAGCAGAAAGTTGGCGGAGGGTTCGTAGACTCGGTAATCCGGATGCGAGCTGAGCATCTGATACATGCGTTTCCGTTCAGAGGAGATAAGTGCACGCGTCTGCTCGATATAGTCCTGATCGGTAAACATGATCTCTCCTGCGATCGCAGCAAGTGAACTGATGCTCCAGGGGTTTTGTCTGGTGCTCAGACTCTTGAGCAGATCGCGGTTTCCGGTGACTGCATATCCGAGACGAAGGCCCGGAGCAGCAAAAAATTTGCTCGTGCCTCTGAGAATGATCAGATTGTCATAAAATTTGGTGAGTGGAACAGCCGTGACGCGTTCAACATCAGTCGCGAATTCTACATAGGTTTCATCGACCATGACAAATATGCCGTGCTCTTTGCAGGCATCGAGGATGCGGCGCATCTGTCTGGTCGTAATGCAGGTGCTGGTCGGATTGTTTGGATTGCAGATAATGAGCATGTCGATCGATTCGTTCAGCTTGGAGATAAAATCATCCGGCTGGATACAGAATCCGTCTGATTCGCGCAGAGGATAGTAGATCGTCGTACCGCCGCCGAGCTTTACCTCACGCTCATATTCGGAGTAGGTCGGACCGATGATCATGGCTTTTCCCGGATGCTCGATCTGGATAATGAGTGAGATGAGCTCCGTGGAGCCGTTGCCGACGAGAATATTCTTCATATCGGCACCTACATAATCAGCAATGCAGCTACGCAGGGATGTATACTCGCGATCCGGATAGGTCGTGATCGCATCGACATGGGATGCCAGAGTCTCGCGCAGTTTGGGTGAGATACCGAGCGGATTGACATTAGCGGAAAAGCTCGTAATGTCCTCTTTGCGAATACCGTAGATCTTTTCGATCTTTTCGAGATCGCTGCCGTGAAAGTGTTCTTTTGGTCTGATTTTCTGATTTTTGTTATCCACGAATTTGGTGCCTCCTAACCCAAAAGTGATTGCTAACAACTACTAAATATTGTATAATGTTTTCTGATAGTATACCATAACTATAAATAAATTCAACTAATAAAAACAGGTGTTGACGTGTACAGAAGAATTGAAGAACTGGCAGAGGGAAAAGTATATACCGATGTACCGGTTCTGGCCATCACGCCGGATCAGATCCGTCTGGAACCGGTCGAGGGGGTCAGCACGAGCGGAACATTTACGATCGAGAGCCTGCGGCATCAGCCCATGAAAGGTGTGGTTTATTCAACGGATCTGCGGATGGAGATCAAAAATCCACAGTTTCAGGGAGACAAGGTGCAGATCTCCTATGAGTTTCATGGGGAGCATATGCAGGAGGGCGAGGTCGCATCCGGTACATTTTACGTGATCAGTAACGGTGGCGAATATGACCTGTCCTGGTCGGTTGCAGTGAAACGGCTGTATGCGGAGACTTCGATCGGCCGTATTGCGAATCTGGATGATTTTGTGAAACTTTACCGGACAAACTGGAGAGAGAGTATCCATGTGTTTTCCGCACCGGGTTTTCGCAGGTTGCTCCGCAGTACGAGTGAGCAGCTCTATGACAGGCTGTTGTCTGCCAAGCCTGTGACGCGGAATCATATAGAAGAATTTCTGGTGGCCTGCGGACGCAAGGAGCGGGTACGGATCACTCTTTCCGGGCATGAGGCCATGCATCCGCAGGTGTCGGAACCGATCGAGGAGATCATCGAGATCCGGCGCAGTGGCTGGGGCTATACCGAGTTGACGGTATCGGGTGATGCGGCATTTTTAGAGCCGGAAAAGGAATTGATCACCAGTGATGATTTTAATGGGGATCATCTGCAGTTCCGTTACCGGATTCATCCGGAGCGCATGCATGCGGGTAAAAATTATGGCCGCCTGACATTCAAAAATCCGATGCAGCAGGAATTGTATGAGATCGCTGCGGTGAAGCAGACGGTGCTTGATCTCGAGCGGGAAGACCGTCGCAGGATCAAGCGTGAAAACCTGTCACTGTATCGCGATTATGAGCGCTATCTGGATGGCAGTATCGTACTTGGCGAATGGGCAAAACGGACAACGGAATGTCTGCGTGCGAGGCGCAGCCGGAATGAGCATTCGGATATGGATGCACTCTGGTGTGCCTATGCGTATCTTTGCAACCGTCAGTTGCAGGAAGCAGCTTGGATTCTGGATGAATACCGCCATAGCCGCAGTGCAGGGACGGACAGAGAGTGGGCATTTTTCCTCTATTTGTGCACATTGACGGAGAAGGAACCGAAGCTGCTCGAAAAGCTGCATGAGAATATCCGTGTGATCTATCGTGAGAAGCATACGGATGTATGGCTTCGGTTTATCATTATGCAGATCGCGGATCATTCGCCGGAGGTATCTGCGAAGCAGTTAAAGCTGATGGAACAGTGGTTTGCGGATGGGCTGGTGAGTCCGTTTCTGTTTGCAAGGGCGGCACAGATTTATATCCGTGAACCGTATCTGCTGCTGCAGCTCGGACGCTTTGAACTGCACGTGCTGCGTTGGATCTGCAGACATCAGAAACTGACAGAGGATCTGAGCAGACAGATCGTGCGCCGTGCACTGGGGGTTCATGTATACATGCGCATGCTGGATGATATTCTGAAGGATTGCTACGAGGCATATCCGCAGGAGGAGATGCTGGCGGGTGTGTGTGCTTACCGGATCAAGGGACAGCGCTTTGATGAACAGACACACGCGTGGTATGAGCTGGCGATCGAGCATGATCTTCAGATTACAGGATTGTATGAGGCATTTATGGCATCTCTCGATCCCAGAGAGGTGAGACAGCTCCCGAAGGCGGTTCAGCTCTATTTTCAGTATACCAATCATCTGAATTATCGTCAGAAAGCAGTATTGTATGTGAATATCATCGCACACAGGGAAGACCAGCCGATGGTGTATGAGCGCTATCAGCAGATCATGCAGGATTTTGCCCTGCAGGAGATACTTGCCGGTCATATTGATGATAATCTGGCAATCGTATATTCGCATGCACTGGAGCGGATCCCTTTTTCACCGGAACTGGCACATGCGCTGGCAAAGATCCTGTATGTGAATCAGTTTACCTGTCCGGAGGATTCCTTTACGCATGTCATTGTTCAGCAGGAAAATCTCAGATCACCGCAGAGCTGTCCGATCATCGGGCATCAGGCGTATATACCGGTCTATCCGGGCAATTATGTGATCCTGCTGCAGGATGCATATGGCAGACGGTATGCACTGCCGTCCGATGCACAGATGGTGCGTCTGATGAATCCTGGCAGATATATCAGGAAATGTCTGGAGTATGCGCCGGAAGAACTGCCCTTTGTATTGCACCATATGAACGGCAAGACGAAGCTGCTGCATATGGATGAGCGGATGGCCGGTTATGTGCGGACGCTGGTGCGTTCGGAGGCTGTATCCGATGCGTATAAGAGCCGGATCAGTCCGGGATTTTTAGATTACTGCCGCGGGGAAGGATTTGCGGAGGATATCCGTGATTACCTGAAAAAAATAGATTTTGGCGGATTGGAGCGCAGTGCGAAGGATCAGTATCTGGAATCACTGATCCAGCTTCATATGTATGACGAAGCGTGGACATTTCTGATCATGTACGGCATCGGCAGGGTGTCTACCGATGCATTGCAGGAGATCGTGCTGTCACAGCTTCAGACACTGCAGATGCAGGAGGACGATCAACTGCTGTATCTGACGCTGCAGTGCTTTTTGCGGGGCAGTAGAAACCGTGCGGTGTTAGAGTACCTGTGTGCTTATTATCAGGGGCCGGCCGCGCGCATGGTGGAGATCTGGCGGGAGGCAGCAAAGCAGCAGATCAAAACCTTTGAGTTAGAGGAACGGCTGCTGATCCAGATGATGTTTTCATCTGCGTATACGCCGGATGTTCAGAAAGTATTTGCAGATTATCAGGCACATCAGGGACGTGAACTGGTATGTATGGCGTATCTGACATATTTTTCCTATGAAGTATTTGTACAGCAGGCACCGGCAGAACCGCAGATGTACACGTATCTGGAGCAGCATGTGCTCGGAAGGGAGCATGCGAATCCGTATCTGCGTCTGGCACTGCTCGAGCATTATGCTGCGCAGGAGCTGCTGACTGCCGAGCAGGAACAGTTTGTCGATGAACAGATCGAACACTTTATGGAAAAAGGGCAGATCTATGAATGCTTTTTGCGGATGCCCGAGCGGCAACTGGTGCGGCATCATCTGTATGACAGATATGTGATCGAATACCGTTCCGCAGTGGCTGATTCCAATGTATGGGTCAACTACCGGATGAGTACGGGAGACGGCAGCTTTTCCAAGGTGCAAATGGAACCGGCGCTTGCGGGTATCTACCTGTGGAACCGGCTGATGATCGGCGGCGAACAGATGGAGTATTATATTTGTGAAAAAAGTGACCGGATGGAAACGATCACAGAAAGTCATGTGGCAGATTTGCCTGAATATGCACGGATGTCGAAAAACCGTCATGCGAGACTCGCACAGATGATCGGTTATGTGCAGGAGGAGCAGGCGCAGGAATTGCAGACGGCGATGGAGGAGTATCAGGTCTATGACAGCCTGACGGAAAGCCTGTTCCGTGTGCGCTGATCCTGACAGTTGATGGAAATACAGGGGTTGAACAATGGCAGAGAATACGGATAGAAAGATATATGTGGGAATTGATCTGGATACGGATGCCGTGATGGTAAGCTATTCCTATGGGAACGGAGAACCGGAGACGGTCAGTCCGATGGCTGGCAGTGAGATTTTCTCAATCCCGCTGGCAGTGGCGCTCAAAAAAGACGGAAGCTGGGCTTACGGAGAGGAAGCGCGCCGCGTTGGGAAAGCGGGGCTGGGACGCTGCGAGGATCATCTGCTGGAGCGTGCGCTGCGCGGGGAACAGGTACAACTGGATACACATATGTTTTCCGTGTCAGAGCTGCTTGCGCGTTTTTTGAAAAAAATGGTCATGATGGCAGGCAGGCTCGGTCCGAGGGCGTCTCTGGAACGGCTGGTACTCACGACACATGGATTGGATGTGCCGATGATCCGGCTGTTGAAGGAATGTGTGGAATTTATGCAGCTTGCGGAAGGCCGTGTGCACCTGATGGATCATAAGGAAAGTTTTTTCTATTATGGAAGCAGCCAGCCGGCAGAATTGTCTTCCCATGATATGGGTCTGTTTGCCTGTGACGGCAGACAGATGCGTTTCTGGTGCTTGGAGCGTGGAAAAAGCTCCAGACCGCAGCTCCTCTCCGTGCGCGAGGAACGTTATGGTTTTGAAATGCAGCAGGCAGATGAGATCTTTACGCGTATTATCCCACAGGCGTTTGGCAAACAGATCATCACGACCGTTTATCTCGTCGGTGACGGCTTTGAAGACGGATGGATGAAGCAGTCCTTAAAGCTGCTGTGTCAGGGACGCAGGGTTTTTCTCGGTAAAAATCTGTTCTCGAAGGGAGCCTGCTTTGCGGCTATGCGGCTGGCAGACAAACGACCGCCGCAATATGTGTATATCGGCGAACACGAGATGAAATGCAACGTCAGCCTGAAGGTATATGAGCGTGGCAATCTGTCATTTTATACATTGATATCGGCAGGTGAGCCGTGGTTTGATGTACAGGGCAGTTGTGAGCTGGTGATTGACGGTTCACCGACCGTGGATTTCTGGATCCAGCAGCCAAACAGCAGAGAGGCGCGGATCGAATCTGTGGAGCTGGCTGCGTTGCCGCCGCGGGAAAACCGTACGACACGGATACGGATCGACGCAGTTCCGCAGTCAGATCATGAAGTGCAGATGATCCTGACGGATGTCGGTCTGGGAGAACTGGTTCCCGGAACCGGCAAAAAGTGGGAGTATCTGCTGACGCTGTAGAAAAGTAGGTGAAAATATTTATGGGACAACTGATCTTGTGCAGGACGCCGCGTGCGAAGAAGCCCTATTACATAGAGAGCGGACAGGTGAATATCTATTCGCTGGAAGAACTCATGTATTATGTGCAGTCGGCGCGGTTTGTCACGCGTGATGATTTTATGAATGATACATTTATCGGATGGGTCGAGCAGGAGTTGAAGCTGCCGGAGCTGGCGGTACTCCTTCGTGCAAAGCTCGGCGGATCGTCTGGGCTGAGAGATTTTTTCCTGCCGATCGAAGCGGCGAACGGGTATCTGACGACGAGTGAATTGCAGATATTGAACGTGCAATTACAAAAATATGATCATATGACCGGATTAGAGGCGAAGAAGCTCTATGCGGATCAGTTCATGCACCAGCATCAGTATGTGCGTGCGGTTCATGCCTACCGCAGATTGTTGAACGATCCGGAGGTCATTGCAAAGCAGGGACATGTGGCCGGTGATATCTGGAGCAATCTGGGATGTGCGTATGCAAAACTGCAGGATTTTGCGGAGGCAGTGGATTGTTTTTCGAGAGGATATATGCTCAATCACCGGATCGAGACATTACAGGAGGCAGTGGATGCCGCATGTCTGTCCGGAAAGACGCGGCTGTTGGAACAATTATCCGGGCGATTTGCAACGAATGCCGCCCAGATCAGTGCGGAACGCACGCATATGGAGCAGCTTCTGGCACAGACCGGGGCAGCGGCTCCGAAGGCGTTTCACGACCGCAGCCTGCTGCAGTGGATGGATACCTATCGCAGTCAGTGTGAAGCGTAGGTTCGGAAAGATAATAATAAAGGTTGGAAGATAAGATGGGCTGGTTCAAAAGACGACGAAAACAAAAGAAGCATATGCAGGAACCGGGACAGTGGGAGCCCGGTGAGGCGGCGGTACCGGAGTCTGCGCCAAACCAGCGGGAGATCGGGCATCATGTGCTCGATCACTGCGAGCAGATCATAGAGGCGGCACGGGAGCTGAGCGATGAGAAAAAGGAGTATGACATCGTTACCAATTATTTGAAGGATATTGAGACGCTGACCGATCTGCCGGATGAGAGCAAGGAGCCGATCCGGAAAGTGGCGGAGCGTATCTGTCAGCTCGACCATACGCGAAACGAATATCTGAATACCTCAAAAAAGATCTCGGATGTACAATTTGTGATGATGGAGCGCAGTGAGGCGGATATTCCGGATGCGATCCGCAGACTCCAGACAAATGAGGCATATCAGACGACGATCAAGAGTGACATGGCCTATCTGGAGGGCGAGAAAATGCAGTGGACACTGTCGCGTAGTGAACTGCTGCATGAAAAACATATTTTGCGGATGGCTTCCTGCATCGTGTTTTCTGTATTTATTCTGCTCATGGTGTTGCTTGTTGTGCTCCGGAGCGGATTTGATGTGGATATCACGTGGGGCTGGATCGTGACCGCGGCACTTACGGTAGGCTGCGGGGCATTTATTTTTATCCGTTACCAGAATGCAGTGACCGGCATTGCGCGGGCAGAATTGAATGCCAATCATGCGATTGAGCTTTTGAACCGGACGAAGATCAAATATGTCAATATCACAAATGCCGTGGATTATGTCTGCGAGAAATACCATGTGAAGAATGCGAGAGATTTTGAGTATCAGTGGGAGCAGTATCTCGAAGCAGTCAAAGAGCGTGAGCGCTATATGCGTACAAATGATGAATTGGATTATTGCAAGAAAAAACTGATCGGTCTTTTGAATACATATGGACTGTATGATACGCAGGTGTGGACCGGGCAGCCGTATGCACTGCTACAGGCCAGTGAGATGTCCGAGATCAAGCATAACCTGCTCGTGCGCAGACAGAAGCTGCGTGCGCGTATTCAGTATAATGCCGACATTGTGGAGCAGGAGCGTGCACAGGTGGATCGCCTGATGGAGCTGCATCCGGAGTACGAGGATAAGATTCGGGAGATCATACAGTCGGTGGATAAGCTGACGACCGGAGCGATATAGGAGGAACATAGATGGGTACACATACACATGTGCTGGAGGATGGCACGGTGGTCACACATACGCACGACGGAGGAACTGCACATGCGGCAGATCACGGACATACACATGACCCGAAGGAGGTGCGCCAGATCGTCAATCGTCTCGCAAAGGCGATCGGGCATCTGGAGTCTGTTAAGCGGATGGTAGAGGATGGAAAGGACTGTTCGGAAGTGCTGATCCAGCTCGCCGCAGTCAAATCGGCGCTGAATAATACCGGAAAGGTGATCTTAAAACAGCACATTTCACACTGCATTGTGGATGCGATCGAGACCGGAGATGACGAAGCGCTGCAAAATCTGAATCAGGCGATCGATCGTTTGTTATAATTTTAACTATTTTCTGGAAAAATTGGAGAATACGCTTAACATATTGCACAAAAAGAGCTATAATAATAAGCATATTTTTTCAATAAAGTTGAAAAAAGGTTTAAAAAGAAGTGGTCCGGATGGACCGAAAGGAGTAACAGTTATGAACCTCATACCATTCCTTATCTGCTTCCCGTTTGTGGCAGCTATTTTTATGTATTTTATAAGGAATAACAAAATTCGTAACAGTGTGGCATATGTGTCAGTCGGTGTGATCATGCTGTCTACGGTCTGGCTTCTGGTGGATTTTCTATCCAAAGGAGCACAGTCAACGACGATCCTTGTAGAGAATGTATTCGTTGACAACATGATTCTGGTCGCAGAGATTGGCTTGATGGTGCTCGTGACCTATCTGTGTATCAAGTACAAGAAGCTGTGGATCAGCCTGCTGTCGATCGTACAGACCTGTCTGATCGTGTGGCTGGAAAAGTGCGGCCCCGCTTTTGAGGAGACCCCGCAGATGATGATCGATCGTCTGTCGGTACTGATGATCGTGATCGTCGCGTTTATCGGTGGCATGATCACCATCTACGCGATCGGCTATATGCACGGCTATCATCATTACCATACGGAGTTTCCAGACCGGAGATATTATTTCTTCTCACTGATCTTCGTATTCTTAGGTGCGATGTTCGGTCTCGTGCTCTCAAAGAGTATGTTGTGGCTCGATTTCTTCTGGGAAGTGACCAGTATCTGTTCCTTCCTGCTCATCGGCTATACCAAAACAGATGAAGCGGTCAACAATTCGTTCCGTGCACTGTGGATGAACCTGCTCGGCGGACTGATGTTAGCGATCGGTATCGCATGCTCAATCTATGAGATCGGATGCGTAGATATCCAAACGATCGTAGCGGAAGGTCTGACCATTCCGATCGCATGTTTCGCATTTGCAGCTCTGACCAAATCTGCGCAGCTTCCGTTTTCGCGCTGGCTGCTCGGTGCGATGGTAGCGCCGACACCTTCATCAGCCCTGTTACATAGTGCGACCATGGTAAAAGCGGGCGTTTACCTGCTGTTTCGTCTGTCACCGGCACTGTTCGGTACGATGACAGGAACGATGGTCAGCTTCATCGGAGGACTGACATTCCTGCTCGCATCACTGCTCGCCATCTCCAAATCAGATGCCAAGGCAGTGCTCGCATACTCAACGATCTCCAATCTGGGACTGATCGTAGCGTGTGCCGGTGTCGGCATGCGTGAGACGATCTGGGCAGCGATCTATCTGTTGATCTTCCATGCAGTCAGCAAGGCAATGATGTTTCAGGATGTCGGTGCGGTAGAGAACTCACTGCACAGCCGTAATATCGAGAATATGCAGGGCCTGATCTATCGTCTGCCGAAGCTGGCATTTATCATGCTGATCGGTATCGCGGGCATGTATCTGGCTCCGTTTGGCATGCTGATCGCAAAATGGGCTGCATTCAAGGCGTTTGTGGATGCCAGCAACCCGTTGCTGATTCTGTTTATCGCATTCGGTAGTTCAACAACGATGTTTTACTGGACCAAGTGGATGGCGAAGATCATCGGACCGCCGCGTGTGGACACACCGCTGCGCGATGTGACGAAGAAAAATGAGTATGCGTCATTGTATATTCATGCAGTGATCATGATCGTTGTCTGCCTGTTATGTGTGCCGATGTCAAAATATGTGGTTCTGCCGATCGAGCTGAGCCTGTTTGGCAGCGCGACGATGACACTGGACAGTGCGGATATCATGGTTATGGTCATCCTGCTCGTAGCGATCGTTGTACTTCCGTTCGTCTGCTATCTCGGAACCAAGAGACACAAGAGAAAGCATGTCATTTCTTATATGAATGGTGTCAATGCCGGTGATAATAAGAACTTTATCGACTCCTACGGAGAAGAGAAGCAGTTGTATACTGCCAACTGGTATATGATGGATTATCTGGCTGAGAACAAGCTGCTGACGCCTTGTGTGATCATCAGTGCGGCAGTGCTGATCATCATGATGTGTCTGATCATTGGAGGTGCGGTAACATGGATGTAAAACCGATTTTATTTGTAATCTTATATATTGTGGCAGCGCCGTTCGTCGGAGGCTTTTTAGATGGCGTGGACCGGAAGATCTCTGCGCGTATGCAGGGCAGAAAAGGACCGTCAGTCTTTCAGCCGTTTTATGATGTCATCAAGCTGTTCCAAAAGGAGCCGTTAGTCGTAAAACGTTCGCAGACATTCCTTGTCATGACATATCTGTTATTTATGGTCATTGCGGGAAGCCTGTTCTATGCGGGAATGGATCTGCTGCTGTGTTTCTTTGCGCTGACGACCTGTGCGATGTTTCTGGTACTGGCAGCATCATTCACACATTCTCCGTATGCATCGGTCGGATGCCAGCGTGAGCTCGTGCAGATGATGGCTTATGAGCCGATGGTGCTTTTAACTGCAGTCGGTTTCTATGTAGCGACCGGAACGTTCTATGTGAAGGATATCATACATATGAATACGAGTGCGATCGCTTATCTGCCCGGTGTGTTTGTAGGATTTTTGTTCATCCTCACGATCAAGATGAGAAAATCACCGTTTGATCTGAGTACCGCACATCATGCACATCAGGAGATCGTGCGTGGTGTCACACAGGAGATGGTAGGTTCCAATCTGGCATTGATCCATCTGGCAGAGTGGTATGAGGTTGTATTCCTCATGGGAGTGGTAGCATTGTTCATCGTCAACAGCAATCCGGTCAGCTATGTGGTTGCACTGATCGTGATCCTTGCGACCTATTTTCTGGAGATACTGATCGATAACACGTCTGCGCGTGTGAACTGGAAGGTGCTGCTCGTGAGTACCTGGGTGGTGACATTGGTAGCTGGTGGTATCAATCTGACGATCTTAGTACTGATGCATCGATAATAGGAGGAGAAAAATGGCAAACGTAGCGAGATCTCCGTGGCTGCTGCATTATGATGGAAGCAGCTGTAACGGATGTGATATAGAAGTTTTGGCGTGTCTGACACCTGTATATGATGCAGAGCGCTTTGGAGTCGTAAATACTGGCAATCCGATGCATGCGGATATTCTGCTCATCACGGGCGGTATCAATTCGCAGAATGCGTCTGTGGTAGAACAGATCTACAGTCAGATGCCCAATCCCAAGGTCGTATGTGCGGTAGGAACCTGCGCATGTACCGGAGGTGTGTTTAAGGAGTGCTACAATATCAAGGGCGGCGCGGATACGGTCGTACCGGTCGATATCTATGTACCGGGCTGTGCGGCGAGACCGCAGTCGATCATTGACGGTATTGTGCAGGCAGTTGCATTATTCCAGAAAAAACACGAAGAGATGAACCTTGAGAAAAAGGATGACAAGTAGAAAGGAGGAACCACAATGGCAGACACAGGATGTGAACTGATCCCGGTGACAACCGGAGAATTTCTGATGAAAGTCATGGAGATGAAGGCGGCAGATTACCGTCTGATGCAGGCGCATGCCGTGAGCATCGAGCATGGCTATGAACTGAGCTATACATTCGGAAAAGATTATGAGTGGATTTCTCTCCGGCTCGTGATAGATGAGAATGAGGAGATTCCGAGCATCACACATATTTATGATGCTGCTTTTCTGTATGAGAACGAGATGGCAGAGCTGTTTGGCGTGAAGATTAAGATGATTTCGGTAGATTATCATGATAAGCTGTACCGCATTGATGATACGACACCGATGAAAACACTGTAGGAGGTTCGATCAATTATGGCTAGTAAAAAAAGTGTGGTTCCGTTTGGACCGCAGCACCCCGTATTACCGGAGCCGATTCATCTGGATCTCGTACTGGATGATGAGCGCGTTGTAGAAGCGATTCCGTCTATCGGATTTGTACATAGAGGACTGGAATCGCTCGTAAAAAAGAAAGATTTTAAGGAGATGCAGTATGTCGTGGAGCGTACCTGCGGTATCTGCAGTTTTATGCATGGCATGACATACTGTGAGACGATCGAGCACATGATGGATGTGGAAGTACCGGCGCGCGGACGTTATCTGCGCACGATCTGGTGTGAGATGAGCCGTCTGCATTCCCATATGCTGTGGCTGGGACTGCTTGCGGACGGATTCGGTTTTGAGAGTCTGTTTTATCAGTGCTGGCGTATGAGAGAGCAGATCCTGGATATGTTTGAGGAGTCTACGGGCGGACGCGTGATCTTTTCCGTGAATGCGCCGGGCGGTGTATTAAAAGATATGCCTTCCGATATGCTGCATGCGTTTGTGGATAAATTAAACGGATTTGAGCAGGAACTGCATCATATTGCGGATATCTTCCTGAACGATTATTCCGTTCTGACAAGATTAAAGGGTGTCGGCATCCTGACACCGCAGGAGGCACATGATCTGGGCGCGGCAGGACCGATGCTGCGTGCGAGCGGTATTGCGAGAGACACGAGAAAATTGGGCTATGCAGCTTACGGTGATCTCGATTTTGATGTGATCACCAGTGATGACTGTGATTCTTATGCGCGCTGTGAGGTGCGTATCAAAGAGATGTACCAGTCAATCGAACTGATCCGTCAGGCTGTTGATAAGATCCCTGAGGGAGATATCGCGGTTCCGGTCAAGGGTAATCCGGACGGCGAGTATTTTATGCGGGTAGAACAACCGAGAGGAGAGGCGATTTATTATGCAAAAGGTAACGGAACGAAATTTCTTGAAAGGATCCGTATCCGCACCCCTACGTTTGCCAACATCCCGGCACTGTTAAAGACGTTGAAGGGCTGTCAGTTTTCTGATGTGCCGCTTCTGATCCTGACGATTGATCCCTGCATCAGTTGTACAGAGCGATAGGAGGAAATGAGAAATGTCTAAATTTATGCCCTTTGCGGGAACGATGTTAAAAAATCTCTTTTCCAAACCGGTCACGACTTCGTATCCGGCCGAGCCTGCGGTATATCCGGAGCGCAGCCGCGGACATGTAGATATTGATATCGAGCAGTGCATTCTGTGTGGTCTGTGCAGCCGCAACTGCCCGCCGCGCGCGATCTCGGTAGACCGTGCGGGCAGCACATGGAAGATCAACCGGTTTGATTGTGTGCAGTGTGGATACTGTACGCAGGTGTGTCCGAAGAAATGTCTGAAGATGACACCCGGTTATCAGACGCCCGGAGCAGACAAAAAAGAGGCGGTCTATCAGAAGCCGGTAGAGGAAAAAGCGCAGGCCTCTGCGGGTGGTAAACCGGTTCCGAATCTGGAACAGTGCGTGTTCTGTACGCTTTGTGCAAAAAAATGTCCGCAGGAGGCGATCACTGTTGACCGCGCAGAAAAGAAATGGGAGCTTACGGCTGAGAAATGTGTAAGCTGTGGACTTTGTGCATCCAATTGTCCGAAAAAATGTATAGAAATGAAGTAGGTATGTAAAATGTGTGTGGCTTTACCGGGAAAAGTAATAGAGATCTATGAGAGAGATACGTTAGTAGACTTTAGCGGTAACCGGGTACGTGCGATCTCCGGTCTGGTACCGATCAAAGTCGGAGATTATGTACTCGTACACGCAGGCTGTATCCTGCAGAAGCTGTCGACCGGAGAGGCGCAGGACATGATACGGCTGTTTGAGGAAATAGAAGAAGCATGACAGATTTGAAACATGACTATGATAGTCAGATAGAGAAGATCAAAGCATGGCTGGCAGCGTATGACGGACCGGACATCTCCATCATGGAGGTGTGTGGCAGTCATACAGCTGCTATTTCTAAATATGGGATCAGTGGGCTGTTGTCACCCAGACTGCATCTGATCAGCGGACCGGGCTGTCCGGTCTGTGTGACACCGACAGCATATATCGACCGGTTGATCGAATTGTCGCTGGAGCCGGATACGACAGTTGTGACATTTGGTGATCTGATCCGTGTTCCGGGGCGGGAGCGCAGTCTGGCTGATGCCAAAAGCGAGGGTGCGCGGATAGAGATGGTATATTCGCCGATGGATATCCTTCGTCTGGCACAGGAACATCGTGAGAGACGGTATGTGTTCGCTGCGGTTGGTTTTGAGACGACAACGCCGGTCTATGCCATGCTGTTGCAGCAATTGCAGGAACAGAATATAGAAAATGTACAATTACTGACTGCGTTAAAGACAATGCCTGCAGTCATCGCTTGGCTGTGTGAAAACGGGAGTGGGATCGACGGATTTTTGGCACCGGGACACGTGGCGGCGGTGACCGGCTCTGGATTGTTTGAACCTCTGGCGGCGAAGTACGGTGTACCGTTCGGGGTTGCCGGTTTTGAGGCAAAGGAACTGCTGCTGGCCGTGTACGGAACATTTCGGGCTGCGGTGCGCTACAGAGAGCATGTGATGCAGGCAGATGTGAGGAATTATTATCCGTCTGTTGTGAGCCGGGATGGTAACAGGCTGGCGCAGCAGATGGTGGATCGGTATTTTGACACGGCAGATGCATCGTGGCGGGGCATGGGTGTGATCCTTGCGTCCGGCAGGCTGTTGCGACCGGAATATGCGCGTTTTGATGCCGGCAGCGCGTCTCTGGTTGAAGATCACAAGAAAAATCAGGCATGCAGATGTGATCAGGTGCTGATGGGACGATGTCTGCCGGGCGACTGTCCGCTGTTTGGAACGGTGTGTACACCGCTCAGCCCGCAGGGAGCCTGTATGGTATCCGAGGAGGGCAGCTGTCACCAGTATCTGATGTATCACAGGACAAGATAATCAAAGTATGTGATTGCGAAACTATTTATCATCTGACTGTCTGGCTGCGAATGCAAGAGAATCCCGATCAGATTGCTCCGATTGCCCCGCGGTGTCTCGCTGTCTCTTCAGCCTTGGCTCGATGTTGCCATGCATCCGTGGCGAACTGCCAGTGGCAGTTCGGTAGGTGTCCTTCGCACACATAGCCTGC
>JBNMHW010000042.1:0-22347 GCA_050872965.1 bacterium
CAAAGGCTTCCACGAGTCATAAGTCTCATCTCCATCGTGCAAAGGCAGCAAAATCAGACATGACTTGCTCGCGCTGCTGATATTCTATGTGCTGCATCTGTGCTCACACGTCCCTATCTACACTGTGAATACGTTTCGTTGACAATATGTAGTGCAGGGCTGGCGGCTGGAATCACAGTAGATTCCGTCAGTTGCGACTTTTGTCCGGCGCAGTGCGAGCGAATTGATAACGATTCGCATGCCACAGTTGAAGGCTGCAGGCTATGTGTGCGAAGGACACATCGAGCCCACGCCGAAGAAACAGCGAGACACAGCCGGGCAACCGGAGCAATCTGATCGGGATGCTACTGTAATTCCAGCCGGACAGCCAGGATAAAAATAGTTTCACAAACGCAATTATGTTTCAACTGTTTTTCCGGCTGTCTGCGCGTACATATACAGTTCGCGGTTTGCCTGCTCCAGACTGCCAAAGCTGTCCCGTGCACAGATGACCGTCTGACAACAGTCTATCATCTTCTTCGCCTGAGTCAAGCATTTCTCATCCACAGGCTCAAAAGCAGGTGTCCAGATCACCTCCGCCGCCAGCGCCCGCGCAATGGGAGCATCCAGATCATTTGCTGGCAGAATGCCGGTCGCAAACGGGATCCCCTGCCGCTGCAGCCTGCGGTAGACCTCTCTGCCGCTGCCGTTTCCGGCGATCACAAATACCTGCGGTGCCCCGTCCGGTGCTTCGAGTTCCAGCCCATCTGTCTGCTCATCATAGCTGCCTGTACGGATATCAAACAATGCCGTCATCTCTCCCTGACCGAAGATCTCCTCCGGCGTACCGAACCGGTATACCCTGTTTTCGCGGATGCACAGCAGCTTGTCTGACACGCGTCTCGCCAACTCCAGCTCGTGCAGTGACAGGATCACCGCCATTTTTTTGCATCTGCATAATTTTTGCAGGATCGACAAAAATTCCAGCTTGTAACGGACATCCAGATACGAGGTCGGCTCGTCTAAGATCAGCAGCTCCGGCTCCTGCGCGATCGCACGCGCCAGAAGTACACGCTGCCGCTGTCCGTCACTGATCTGTGCGAACAGCCGGTCTTTCAGCTCTGACACGCGCACCAGCTCCATCGACTCCTCCACGATCCGATGATCTTCCGGTGTCAGCAGACCGAATCGTCCCGTATACGGATAGCGCCCGGTCTCTACGACCTCCTCACACGTCATCAGTTCCGCCTGCAGACGGTCGGTCAGCAGTACAGACATCTCTCTGGCACATTCCTCGCGTGGCATCTGTGACAGGTTTCTTTGATCCAGACAGATCACACCGCCCAGCGGCTGCAGCTGCCCCGCGATGCTTTTTAACAGTGTGGACTTTCCTGCTCCGTTCGGCCCGATCAGCGTGAGGATCTCGCCCCGCTCCAACGATATCGTGATATCTGTGACGACCGGCGTTTTCTCATAACCGACACATAATTCTGTTGTAAAAAAATAAGGTGTTCTATCTTCCATAGGTATCCTCTACGCCTCCCGCCTGCGTCTCATCATCACCCACAATACGACAGGTGCGCCGAATACAGCCGTCACCGTGCTGATGCTCAGCTCCGTCGGAGCGAACATCGTCCGCGCGATCAGATCACACAACAGGCAGAATACACTGCCTCCCAGAAAGCAGGCCGGGATCATCAGGATCGGCTGGTTGCTCCGGAACAGATATTTGATAAGCTGCGGAACTGCGATGCCGACGAAAGAGATCGGGCCCGCATAGGCCACGACACACGCAGAGAGCACACTCGACAACAGGATCAGCCATACGCGCAGCGCCCGTACATTAACGCCCAGATTCTGCGCATAACTCTCTCCGAGCAGATAGGCACCCATCGGCTTGGCCAGTAAAAAGACGAGCACGAACACGACCGCCACCACGACCGCCATCACCGGCAGATTGGCCCATGCCATACCGGAGAAGCTGCCTCTCGACCAGTTATGCAGGTTCACGATATCGGCATCATCCGCAAATGTCACGACAAAATCCGTGATCGCCGAACAGATATAGCCGATCATGACTCCGCAGACAACGAGCATCGACATCTGGTGCACGCGCCGTGCTGCCAGCAGCACGAAGCCTGTCACCAGCATTGCCCCGGCAAACGCAGTCACGATCAGCAGCGCCGAACTGATCCCTGCTGTATTACCGAGCAGAAATACCATGACGAGTGATACCGTCAGTTTGGCTCCGGATGAGATACCGAGCACGAACGGCCCCGCGATCGGATTGTGGAAAAAGGTCTGCAGCAGATAACCGGCCAGCGCCAGCGCGCCGCCTAATATCAACACTGCTATCGTACGAGGCAGGCGGATATTCCAAACGATCCCGTATACCGTGTCACTCACCGGCCGGCCGCTCACACATGCCAGCAATTCTGGCGGACTGATTGGCACACTTCCGATCCCGATATTCAACAATATAAATACGACCACACCGACTCCCAGTGCCACAAATGCTGCGATCTGTCTCGCGTGTGTTCTCCTACGCTGTTCCATAAGTTTCCCCTTAGTTTAATGGATAGATATATGTCATCTGATGATCCGTATCTCCGGTAAATATCGCATGCAGATCCTCAATAAATGCTCCCGCCGACATCGTATGCTGATACATGTCATTGGTCGTGCACCAGACGTTGCCATCCTTCACTGCCTTGAAATCACGCAGCATGGCACTCTTTTCGATCAGATCATCTACCGACTGCAGTTCTCCGTCGATCGTACTGTTATAGATCAGGCAGTCAGCATCTTTTGCAGTTGCATAAAATTCTTCCATTGTCATATTGACCGATGATTTGTGATCCTCGTCCGAGCCGAGATCGTCAAACACATAGGTACCGCCCGCCAGCCCGATCATCTGCGGTACATAGTCTGCGGTCTTGCGCACATTGACCGTACCGTTGGAGGTCAGATAGAAAAATGCCACCGTCTGCCCTGCCTGCGTGCCATCCTGTGTGATGCGCTCCAGGATCCCGGTCTGCTGTTCAAATGCCTCGTCTGCCTGTTCTTCCCTGCCGAGCAGCGCCCCGTAAAACCGGATCCACTCCACGCGGCCGAGCGGGTGTGATTCATAGCTCGAATAATCGATCAATGTCGGGATGCCAAACTCAGCCAGCTTTTCCACGACCTCCGGTGCATGCGTGATCATCGTATTCTCGATCGCCAGACTACAGCCCTCCGATACGATGAGTTCATAGTCCGGCATACTGTATTTACCGGCATAGACCATCCGACCGTCCTGCATCGCAGTGCGCGCTTCCTCGATGTACCAGCCGTCTTCCTGCTGTCCGGAAAACCGGATGCTGTCGATCGCATCCAGTTCACGGAACAGATCCATCGCTGCGGATGCGACCAGATACAGGTGATCGACCGGTCTGTGTATCACGATGACCTGCTCATCCAGTCCTTCCGGCTCCTGTGCGTTCTCCGGAACGACCAAAAACTGTGCACCATCCACTTTTGTCGTGAGCATCACATAACCGCCCTCGTAATAATCCACGGCAAACTGCGTCGCATACGCTGTCTGCATGCTGCTCTCATAGACAAGCCCGCCTGCTGCCTGGGCGGACTGCTCTGTATCTTTAGCATTTTCATTTGCATCAGATGCAGAAGAAGGACTGCCGCAGCCCAAAAGCCCCGACAGTCCTGCCAATATCAGTATCAGACATCCGATGATCTGTATCTTTCTTCTGTTGTTCATAATTAATCCTCTGCCTGTGCCGTATCTGAATGAAACGTGAGAGTATACTCGATCTCATGCGGCTTGCTCATCGCTACCGTGTCTCCGATGACGGTCACCGGCTCATCGAACGCGGTCACCGGTATCTCAAATACCGAGTTGCCCTCCGTATTGACCGGCAGATATTTTTCTCCGTCTACGATCATGTAATCATAGTTCGGACTGCTCCATGTAACGGTCGCTGTGATCTGACCACCATCCACTTTTACGGTAGCGGGTGATTCGATCCACGCCTTGCCACTGCCGCCTTCAAAATCAAATTCGATCGTGTAGCTGCCATCCTCTAATGCTACGGCTGCATCCGTCTGACTCTGATCTGTCTCATCCGAAGCCGGTACTGCATTTGTCACAGACACCTTGTGGTCATACCAGGTTCCTTTGGTACCTACCAACGCCAGATCAAACTCCTCATCCAGCACCGGAACCGGTACATCAAAACCATTGACCTCTTCTGTCATTCCGTCTTCATAAGTGACGGTATCTACCGTGGGCTCCAGCAGCACGGCACCTTCCTTTTGTGCATCCTCGGCCAGACCCGGGTAGAGGTTCACGATATTTTTTGAAGTCAGTGAGATATGGATCGTCATCTTGCCGTCTGCCACAGTCAACGTGCCTTTTCCGTCGCATGTCTCGTTTACATGAAACATCGTGCTGTCTGTGTGAAACTCTGCTGTATAGACACCATCCTCAAGCGCTGCCTCCTGCGGCTGCTCCTGATCTTCGGATCCTTCCGGTGCATCTGCACCGGGTGTCTCCTCCGTTGTCTGTTCTTCCTGCTGTGTGTCCTGGGCTGCATCCGGTGTCTCGCTGCTGTTGCTGCCACATCCGAATAATAAGGTGCTCGTCAGCAATAACATGCTGATCGCTGCTGTTGCTCTCTTCATAATGTTTTACTTCCTTTTTTGTTACTTATTATCTGATTACTCGTTCAGAGCTGCTGCAGTGTGTGCCACATACAGCTGCTGGATCGCGTCGATCTCTCCGAGTCCGGCGATCTGTGTATCTATGCTGTCAAAAGCACCGCTGGCTGTGAACATGCTCTTCCATGAATCGTCATCATCACCGGCCATATCATTGTTCGCGTGATCTCCTGCAACGACCATCAGCGGACGAAGGATCACTTTCTTGTATCCTGCCTCTTTGACAGCCTCGATGACTGCTTCACATGCGGTCTCTTCCGGCTCGCCCTCTACCGTTCCGATAAATACATTCTTGTATCCCAGATCATTCATCTGTGTCTGCATCTGGCTGTAAGATACCTTGGCTGTGTGTGAGGTTCCGTGTCCCATGAATACAAATGCAACGCCGTCTGCCTCTGCTGCATCCAGACTGTCATATCCGCCGTCTGCTACTGCTTCTGCAGTAATTGCTTCTGCTACTGCCTTCTTGTCCTCATTGATCACGGTCGCATCACTTCCGACCTCTCCGAGCAGAGGCTCAGCAACCTTGACACTCTCAAACTGATCTTTATAGTTATCGATCGCTGCGGTCAACTCATCATACTCTGCGCCGTGCATCAGATGTGTCGGCTGTACGACAAGGTTCTTGACTCCGTTATCTACGGCACGCTGTAATGCCTGATCCATGTTATCGATGCACTCGCCGTCACGTGCCTGCACATGATTGATGATGATCTGTGCGGTAAATGCACGTCTGACAGACCAGTCGGGATTCGCCTCCTGGATCGCATCCTCGATACCCTTGATATCAGCTACACGGCTGTCATTGAATGATGTACCGAAGCTGACAACCAGGATCTCATTCTCTCCGATCTCATCCTGATTGCGAGGATCATCCTTTGACGCATCTCCGGTATTTCTGCCAAAATAATCCGGATCAGCATTTTCTCCTTCTACGAGTGCCTTCTGTGCATCTGTCAACGCATCCCATGCTTCCTTGGCTGCTGCACACTGTGCATCTGTATCATCGGTACGTTCCTGAACATAGATCGCATCTATCAATGCTGCCACCTCATCTGCTGCTTTCTGATCTGCATCAGCGTCATCCGCTGTGTCTTCCTGCTCATCGGCTGTCTCTTCTGTGCTCTCATCTGCCGCTGCATCATCGGTCTGCTGTGCATCCTCTGTCTGATCTGCGGGTGCTTCGTTAGAGCTGCCGCATCCGGTCACTGCCATGGAAGCAGCGAGCGTCAATGCCAGAATCATTGCTACTGTGTTCTTTTTCATCTTTCATGTCCTCCTTGTGGTATTCCGTCATCAGACCGCACCAAAACAAAAACCCTTCTCCTGTCATCAGGTAAAGGGTCTGCACGCAAAGAAAACTGAAAAACGAATGAACTGCAATTCTCTTCAGTCTCCATGTACAACCAGTTACTCGTGGTCTGAAACGAAACAATGAATCATCTCGTTACGGTACAGCACTCAGGCAGGTCTCCCGACTCATAGATCTCCGCATCCGCCATCTTCCCAGTCTCCCAGTGATCTCTCGGCTTCTGCTCCCTAATTACGGTGACGAGTTCGTACAGGACTTGCACCTGTTTCCCTTTTCACCGGAACCGGCCTGAATATACTCCAGCTGATCCCAGCTGCTTTTCAGACCCTTCCGACACCTAAGCACTCTATATGCAATTTTCTGCAATTCGTATGCATTCTATCACACCTCTTTCACAAATGCAAGAACAAAGGAATTTCCTGTCATACAAAAAATACAGGATGCTCCGCAGATCTCCCTGTGAACCACCCTGTATATTTCATCAAAAATGCTTATGATAATGTAAACTGCATAACCAGATCATTCAGTGTCTGTGCCTGTGCGGACAGCTCCTCACTCGTAGCGGAACTCTCCTGTGCGGATGCGGAGTTCGTCTGAACGACTCCGGTGATCTGTTCTACGACCTTATCGATCTGCACCATAGCCTCACTTTGTCTGTCGGATGCACTTCTGACATCTGCGACTGTCAGCACGATCGCATCCAGTCCATCCATCACGTTCTTGAGCGCTTCCTCTGTCTCCTCAGTCAGCTTGCTGCCTCTCTCTACCTCTTCGATCGCTGTCTCGATCATCTCACGCGTATTGACTGCAGACTGTGCACTCTGCTCTGCGAGCTTTCTGATCTGATCCGCAACAACTGCGAATCCACGTCCGGCCTCGCCTGCCCGCGCCGCCTCGATGGCCGCATTCAGGGATAACAGATTGGTCTGTGATGCAATATCCTCGATCTCTGCGATGATATTCTTGATCTGGTTCGATGTCGTCTCGATCCGTTCCATCGCATCCGTGAGTTCCTCCATCTTCTTCTGGCTCTCCAATGCGGTATGTCCGACGATCTTCGCCTTGTCATGCGCATCGTCCGTCGCACGTGCGGTATGCTCTACCTGCTCGGTTACATCTGTGACTGTCGCGAACATCTCCTCTACGGCTGCTGCCTGATCCGTCGCACCCTGTGCCAGCTCTGTCGCGCCGTCTGCCAACTGTGAAGATCCGGCATCTACCTGCTCAGCCGCATCTACGATTGACTGGAGTGTGTCCGCCAGTTTGTGCTTTAATTTGCTCATAGAAGAATAAATATCGCTGTAGGCACCTATGTATGCATCCTGCCCGATCTGTGAGGTGATCGCAAAATTACCCTCTGCCATTCCTGACAACAGATGATGGATATCACCGATGATACCCTGCAACTGTGCGACGATCTCTGTCGTCGAATCAGCCAGTATCTTTGTCTCATTTTTCGTATCGATCTGCGGTACAGGTGTCTCCAGATCACCCTGTGCCAACAGTTTCAGACGATCAGAACACTGGCTGACCGCTCCGCCGATCTGCATACCTTTGTTTCGTGCAATCCTTGCTCCGCTGACTGCTGCTCCGATCAGCAGAATCAGTGTAACTACAATGCCGAGGATCGTGCTGCCGATAAAATCTGAAGTCGGTGCTACGACTGCCAGACTCCAGCCGTTGAGTCCGACCGGTGCATAGCCCATATATTTGCTCGTACCGCCATAACGGTAATGTCCGACTCCGGTCTCACCGCTGATCATCTTCTGTTCGAGCTTTGCAACAGACTTCAATGAGGAATCCGTCTCTGCCTCTTTGATCGAATTGCTGGATGATGCCACCAGCTCCGCATTCTCATGTGCGATCGTATTTCCATTGCTGTCAAGCATATAAGCACTGCCGTTATTGCTGATCTTGATATTATTTACGACATTGGATAATGCGGAAGCATCGATCGTCACGCAGATCACACCGACAACCTGCGAATTCTGCTTGCCTTTCTCCCACAGCGGCGCTGCCACAACGATCACCTGCTCACCGGTCTCTTTGCTGTATACCGGATCGCTGATCGCGGTCTCTCCGCCAACTGCCGTCGGAAAATATTCGCGGTCTGAAACATCCAGATCTCCGCCCTCGATACTCTTGCCATCAGTGCCGACGATATTGACACCTGCCCAGCTATAATTTTCTGCATATCTGTCTGCTAACTGCATCTTTTCATCAACGGAAACATCCCCGGAAGAAAGCTTCGGTACGGTTCCCATCATCTCTACCAGACTCATCGTTTTTGCGAGACGATACTGTACCTGTTCCGCAGCCACCTGTGCAGTCACCTGCATGCTGCTCTCCAGTTCGCTGATTGTCGACCTGTAATTCAAAGCGCAGGTCACTACTCCGACCAATACCAGTGAAATCGTCAGCAGCATGATCATGGATTTCTGAATCTCCTGCTGAATTGTCATCACACCGTTCTTTGCCGCGGGCTTATGAACCGCTCTCTTTTTCTTCATACGTCATCTCTCCTTTGTACGAATCACATAATTTTCTAATTCCACAAGATTCAGTATAGCATATTCATTTTTTCCCGACAACTTTATTTTGCAATTATTCAAAACCCATTGGAACATTCGAATAAGAGAAACGGATCCATCATTCCTCATGTCCTTTCAGCGCCGCAAACGGAGAGAACTGCGCCGCCCGATCGGACATGGGCATCTGCGGATGCCGTTTCGATACATGATGCGGCAGTTCTATAATATCTTCATAATCATCTTTTGTCTCATCCTCACACCTGTCTGTGATCCGATTCATGCCTTATGTCCTCCGATCTGTGCGTTACGGTCGCGCGCGGTCGCCCCCTCCTGCAGATTCATGCCCCTGAGGATCGCGTTTCTTCCGTATCTTTTCTTGATCTTCAATTCTGCCTCCTGCAGTTTCCGTTCACGCTCCAGCTCCTGCTGCTCACACTTTTTCTGTGTTTCCTTTTGTTCATAATCGGTAAACAGATCCAATTGTTC
The DNA here is from genome assembly GCA_050872965.1 of bacterium. GTDB lineage: Bacteria > Bacillota > Clostridia > Lachnospirales > Lachnospiraceae > W0P33-017. The sequence goes on from JBNMHW010000042.1 coordinate 9,025, forward strand.
AAACTGTACCTCTTTTTGCGGCGCTTTGTTCTCATCGATCACATGATTCGCTACGATCGTCAGTCTGCGCACGAGCAATCTCTGATCCACATCCCGCTCATACATCTGTGCGGCCGCTGCCATGAGTTTTTGTGCCGATGACGTATACCGATCCAGATTTACCGTTCCATGCGCATGCTTTGGGATCTGCCGGCCATAATGATCGGTGACGATGGGCCCGCGATATGCTTTTCTGCGCTCCGGATCGGTCAGATTCTCGATGTCATATCCAATTGTGACGACGATCTGATCTGTCACCAGATGCTTTTCCACCAGCTCGAGTGCCAGTGCATCTGCCATCTCACGCAGCACGAGCAGGGCATCCTTCGCCTCATACGGACAATGCAGCACCTGTCCGGAGCTGAGGCTGTTGTTTTCCGGGCGGTATGCCTTGACCGCAGCGATCGTACACGGTTCCCAACCCCACGCATGGTCAATCAGCAGTTCTGCGTTCTTGCCAAACAGCTTGTAGAGCAGTTCTTCGTTATCGACCGAACAGCGCGCGACATCTCCCATCGTATACATGCCGTAGGATGCCAGTCTGCCCGCATAGCCCCTGCCGACCCTCCAGAAATCGGTGATCGGCCGGTGTGACCACAATTCCCGCCGGTAGCTCATCTCGTCCAACTGGGCAATGCGCACTCCATGTTCATCCGCCGGAATATGCTTAGCCATCACATCCATCGCGATCTTGGCCAGATACAGATTCGTGCCGATCCCTGCCGTTGCAGTGATCCCTGTCTGCGCTAAGACATCCAGGATCATCTTCATCGCCAGTTCACGTGCTGACAACCCATAGGTATTGAGATAGCCCGTCACATCGATGAATACCTCGTCGATGGAGTAGACGATCACATCCTCCGGTGCGACATATTTCATATAGATCTCATAGATGTGTTTGCTGTACTGCATGTAATATGCCATCCGCGGCGGTGCGATGATAAAATCGAGCTGCAGCCCCGGATCTGCCGCGAGCTGCATGGCGCTGCTCGATGCGCCTGTAAATTCGTGCTGCGGCGCTGACTGCCTGCGTCTGGCATTTTCCTCGCGCACGCGTGCCCTGACCTCGAACAGACGGCTGCGGCCGCCGATCCCGTAGCTCTTCAGCGCCGGTGTGACTGCCAGACAGATCGTCTTGTCCGTGCGGCTCTCATCTGCGACCACAAGGTTTGTGTCCAGCGGATCCAGTTCGCGCTCCCGGCACTCCACGGAGGCATAAAATGATTTCAGATCGATCGCGATATATGTCTGTTCCTGTCTCATCCGGCTGCCTCCTGTTGCTCATATTGTGTACTCAGATGATTGCGAAACTCTGATGTAGATCCGGGCTGTCTGTCCAAGGTCACAGCAGTATCCTGATCAGACTGCTCCGCTTGCCCGCCCTGCGCTACGCATTGTCTGCGAAACATACCGATAATGTAGAGTAGAGCGAGGACATGCGAGCACAAACACAGTCCACCAAATTAGCAGCGCGAGCAAGGCATTGTCTGATTTTGCTGCCTTTGCACGATGGAGATGAGACTTATGACTCGTGGAAGCCTTTGCTGAACACGAGTCAGGTTTTGCTAAGGCTCATCGGAATGGGTCGTGCAATAAAGCAAACGTCAGACTGCTTGCGGGAGCTGCTTTTTTGTGAAACATGTGCCGCATGTCCCCGCTCTACATTGCCGATATGTTTCACAGACAGCCCGGATCATAAATAGTTTTTCAATCACCTGATATTGTGTACTATTTTACTGCAAATATGAGCGAAAAACAACTCAACGCCGGAACAGATTGAGCAATTTTTCCCAGAAGCTGAGTTTTTCAGTCTGTGTCTGCACACTTTCCGTTTTCTCAGCTTTTTCGATCGCCGCCGTCTTGATCACGAACTGCACGGATGCAACATTTTTATTTTTCACAGATACAAACGACTGTGTATCCGAATCGTCCGAAGTGAGCGAACCGATCATGCTGTCTATCGAATCCTCTACTTTTGTGTCCAGTCCATCTGTTTTCTCATAGAATTCCTGCGTGCCGTCGCGCAGTTCACTGGTTCCGTCTGACAATTCCCGGACCCCGTCATGCAGATCACCGGCTCCCTGCCTCAGATCAGCGGATCCGTCTGCCAGTGTCCTGCTGCCGTCCGTGAGTGTATCGGTGCCTGTGACGATCTGTGCATAGGCTTCTGTGAGCTGTCCCACGCCATCCGTATAACTGCTGATGCCGCTGTCCATCGTATCATAGCTCGTTTTCAGTTCTTTCAATCCCTTACTCAACTGCGCCGCGCCCTTTCCGGCAGCATTGAAATACTCTTTCGTTCCGCTGATCGCCGCATTATTTCCCTGCAGCAGTGTCGCTACGCTGCGCAGACTGTTGATCTGTGCCTGAATCTGTGCTGCCTGTGCCTGGGCTTCTTCATTCTCCTCATATCTGGGCGTACCCGTGAGCTGCTCTAAGGATGTATTTAACTCCCCGATCTGTGTAGAGATGAGCTGCGCTGCCTGGGTATTGCCCGCCTGCAGCTGTTCGAGATCCAGGCCTTTTTCTTTGAACGTCTCCTGATAGCTGGTATAAGATAATGAATGTTTCAATTCAACGGAACCGTCATAGACATCCGAGATTCCTTTTTTGACTGCTGCCGACCCATCTGTCAGATTTTTAGACTGTCCGTTCAGCTTCGTGGACGCCTTCTGGATCGCTGTCACACCACCCTGCAGGGATACCAGTCCCTGCTCCAGTTCATCCACACCATCATCCAGCGCAGATGCACCGTCTGAGAGGCTGCTGCTTCCATCCAGCAATTGTCCGGTTCCATCCGAAACTTCCCCGGCGCCGTCATTGAGACTCTTTGCCGCATCCGTGATCTGTGTGACCTGATCCATCAGTTCATCGTCATCCAGATCCACATCCAGATTCAGTTTTACCCCATTGATCGCGATCGCATCCATCTCAAAATCACTGACATCGGCACAGATCGTTGCATCCAGTCCTTTTCCCGGCAGTACTGTATAGCTGATCTGCTTATCCACGCCGACATTCGCCATAGTCGCTCCGTCAGCCACTATATTTTTACACAGTTGCGTATCCAGTGTCACAGCTGCCTGCAGCGCATAATCATCATAAAAATCCGATGTGCAGCGCTCATTTTTCTCTATCTTCAGGTGCATCTGCAGCGCTCCGCTCTGACCGGCCAGTTCTTCCGGTGTCACACTTCGTCCGTCCAATGAATAAGTGATGCTGATCTTCCACGGTATCTGCGCATCAGTCAGCGTCCCCTGATAATAGATCTTTTCCTTATCTGTATCATCCGCAGAAAAAGTGATCTGATCGCCATCCATATGGATGTCTTCTGTCGTATTCAGCATCTTCACCTCGCTGTAGGAGCCATAATCAGTCACCGCTCCTTTTCCGAATATGTTCACGACATCCACACGGTCAATCCCGCCATCCGCATCTGTCATTACATAGACGACCTCTTCTTTTGCTCCGTCAGTCTCTGCTGCCGCTACCGTACATTCTGCCATTCCTGTCTGCACCGTGACTGCTACTGCCAGTCCGAGTGCCAATACTTTCTTTTTATTCATATGCGTGATCCCTTTCTATACTGATTCCGTATTTTCCATATTTTTTATTCCACGTTTTCTATCTCACATTGGCTATTCCACATGTTTATGCCGCATTTTTTTCGGATTTCTTCTTTTTGATAAAGGTTCCGTCAAACAGATACAACATGCCGGGCAGTGCAAACAGCACGATCACCAGCGAACAGAGCGTTCCTTTTCCAAGGAAAAATCCAAGCTGGGACAACAAACCGTGCGTCGATATCACTCCCAGCAAAAAGCCTACAACTGTCAGCACACTGCCCGATGTGAGAATGGATACCGTCACTGCCGACAATGTACGCGTGATCGACTCTTTTTTGCCATAGTTCTGCCGATATTCCCTGTAGCGCTCCGTCAGCAGGATCGCATAATCGACCGTCGCTCCGAGCTGTATCGAACTGATGATCAGGTATGCGATATAGAAGATCGTCTGATCCGTAAAATAAGGGATCGACAGATTGATCCAGATCGCCGTCTCTATGCCGAGCACGAGCAGTACCGGCAATACGACCGAACGCAGCGCCAGCAGCAATACGATAAACACTGCAGCGATCGCTACGAGATTCACCTTCATCATATCCCCGGTGATCGTATCCATCAGATCATACGTGGATACTCCTTCTCCTGCCAGATACCATTCATCCGGATAATATTGCTGCGCGATCGCACGGATCTGCTCTACAAGTGCAAATGTCTCTTCGCCCTCATATGCCGCATCCACCGATATCACCATCCGGGTATAATGACCCGAGCATAACTTTTCATATACATCCTGATCCAGATAGCTCTCCGGGATCTCCATCCCGACCGTATCCACATACGATAAGATGCCGGTCACCTGCTCTACATCATGCAGGGCATCGGACAATTGTTTCTGTGTCGCTTTATCATCCTTAGGCACCATCAATACATAAGTGTCGCTTTTCCCGAAGATCTGCTCGATTGCTGCCGTATCTGCTCCGGTCTTGGTCTTTTCATTAAAGATCTTAGACGCTCCATAATAAAAGCTGTTGGCATTGGATGCCAGAAATGAAGGCACAATCGCCAGCGCAAATACGATCAATACCGGTATCATCACCTTTTGTACGGCTTTACCGAATCCTGCAAAAGAAGGGACAAACGGACGGTGTCCCAGACGCTCCAGCAGGTGGTAAGTCCGCAGGATCAGACACGGCATAAATGTAAATACGGTAATCAGACTGATCGCGATACCTTTTGCCAGTGCCCGTCCCAGATCCGGTCCGATCTGAAACTGCATCAGACACAATGCCAGAAAGCCGATGACCGTCGTCAATCCGCTGGAGAGGATCGACGAGGCAGACATCGTGAGCGCCTCAACCATTGCAGCCTTTTCATCACTCTGTCTGTTCCTGCACTCTGTAAAACGATGGATCAAAAACACCGAATAGTCCATGGATACCGCGAGCTGCAGGATCGTTCCCGCGGCATTCGTCACGAATGAGATCTCTCCAAAGATCAGATTGGTTCCCGCATTGATCACGATCGCCACTCCCAGCCCGATCATGACGATCACAGGCTCCAGCCATGAATCTGTCGTGAGAACCAGTACAAAAAACACAAACAATATGGCAACCAACGATATCTTCGATATCTCGCTCACCGTACTGGCTGTAGCTGCCGCTGTCGATACGGCACTTCCGGTCATTGCATTTTCATCACCGATGATCGAACGGATCGCGCTGACCGCTTCCGTTCGTTTTTTCTTGTCGATCGTGACGGAAAACAGTGCATTTTTATCCTTATAATAATTCTCTACGGTATCTCTATCCTGTATCTCCAACGGTTCCTCAACCGATACCGCGTCATCCAGCCATGTGACATCTGTCACACCGTCGACGTTTCTGATCCGCTCCTTATATTCGAGCGCCTGCGGTATCGTCACGTCTGTAATCATGACTCTGGCATTCGGCACGCCGCCGTCAAACTCCTGATCCATCAGATCCAGCGCGACCGTTGACGGGCTGCTCTCCGGCAGATAATCATTCATGTCATAATCTACCGCAACCAGTCCCTGACAACAGGCACTGATCACAGCTGCAATCACATACACGGCAATGATCAGACCAGTGTGATTAACGAGCCAACTATAAAACTTCTTCATTGTTCCATCTCCTTCATGATCCTGTTATCTTTTTTCAGACTGATTATATGAATCGCTTTTTGATTTTTCCACGGACAAAGAAGCCGGTTTGTGCAAATATGGACAAATTTACACATTTGTGGGGCAAATGGGTGTTCAAATCCATCCGATCGATGTATAATGACTCAGACGATCAAACCGCCGGAGGGAAGATTTTATGACTCATGAAGAGACATCTTTTCAGACAAAAAAGAAGCTTTGCGCCACATTGAAAGAACTCATGAAGCACAAAGCCTTCTCTAAGATCACGGTCAGCGAGCTGATCAAAAACTGCGATCTCAACCGCAAAACGTTTTATTATCATTTTGAAGATATCTACGGCCTGCTCAAGTGGATGTTGGAACAGGAAGCCTTTGAGGTCGTCAAGCAGTATGATCTGACCACAGATTTTCATGATGCATTTCATTTTGTTTTTGATTATATTGAAAAAAATGCATACTTTCTCAACTGCATCTATGACTCCGTCGGCCGCGACGAATTAAAGAGATTTTTCTATAAAGATTTTATCGGTATCGTGGAAACACTCGTCCTCGACATTGAAAAAGAACTGTCGGCTGACATCACGGATGACTACCGCCGTTTTATCTGTAATTTCTATACTGAGGGGATCGCTAACATGGTGATCGACTGCTTTCAGCACCCGGACGCCTGCAGCAAAGAAGCCATGCTCGAATACCTGTCCCTGATCCTGAGCAATTCGCTCCCTGCTGTGCTGCGTGCAGGTCAATCACTGCCTCAGATCCCGTAGCGTGCGAGGTCTACCTTACCGTCCACGACCTCCACACCATCCGCGATCAGTCGTCTCGCCTGCTCATCAGCACCACCAAACGCAAAAGCTCCGGACAGCTCTCCCTTGGCATTCACGACACGAAAACACGGGATATGCTCCGGATCCGGATTCCGATGCAGTGCATTGCCGACGGCACGCGCCATCTTTTTATCCCCTGCGAGTTCTGCCACTCTGCCGTATGTCGCCACGTGTCCCGCCGGGATCTGTCTGACCGCCTCATAGATCCGTTTGGACGGACTGTCCGTGACCAGATCATAGCTCTCTGCGATCATCCGCTTCACATCCGCATCCGGGATCGTGCCATCCAGTATCACCGTGTTCCAGTGCTCCTTATTCTGATGATAGCCTGGGATCACCGCATCATACGCATCTCTCCACAGATCCCGCCACTGCGGATCCACCTTGACATTCAGCCGTATGTATCCATCCATCTCATAGGTCCACAAAAATGCCTTTTTGCTCCCTTTTACACGCACGAGCTGCCAGTTCGGATCATGAAAAGGTGCCTGCTGGTAAGTATCCGGAAAGGACAGCCCGTATGCTAATGCTTCTTCCCTCGTCTTCATATGTTCGTCTGCCCTCCTGTTGATCACAGATATGCCTTATAGCTGCCCAGATCTACAGATGAAATCAGACGTCCCTGCTTCTGATACTCATACTTTAATGCCTGAACAATATGACGTGCCTCCACGCGGCAGTTTTCATCCGCTGCCATATACGCAGCACTGATCATCACCGCCTTGATGCTGCTGCCCGACAAATCCAGATTTTCCGCAAAAACTCCAAAATCAATCATCGGATCAATCGGCAATTCCTTTGGAATACAATTTTTCCAGATCTTTAAGCTCGTCTGCGGATCCTGTTTTTCAAATTTCACGCTGTATGTGATTCTTCGCATAAATGCCGGGTCAAAATTCTGGATCAGGTTTGTCGCCAGGATCACTACCCCGGAATAGTCTTCAATCCGCTGCAATATATACGAAGTCTCTGAGTTAGAGTACTTATCCGATGCCTGCGACACATCTGTTCTCTTGGAAAACAGAGAATCGGCTTCGTCAAAAAACAGGATCACGTTGGATTTCTCAGTCTCATCAAACACGCTAGAGAGATTTTTCTCAGTCTCACCGACATACTTGTCCATCAATTGTCCGAGATCCACTCGATACAATTCCATACCGGTCTCGTTCGCGATCACCTGTGCCGCCATCGTCTTACCGGTTCCCGGTGCGCCATACATTAACAGACTGAGTGCTCTTCCATACGGCTGGATCCGGTGATATCCCCAGTCTTCTCCCACCTTTTCAGACAGGCGGACACGGTTGCAGACCAGCTGCAACACCTTTTTCTGTTCCTCACTCAATACGATATCGTCCCACGTAAATATCGCAGGGATTTTTTTTAACAGCTTGTTACCTACGATTCTGGAATGATCCTGAATCGTACGTACAAGAAATGCCTTATCCGCAGTCCGTCCATATTCTTCCTGTGTGCGGACCTCCTCACAGATCCTGCCGATCTCTGTCTCCGATAAGATATATTTATTGGCAATATCGGTCAGATTCACATCCGCTGCCAGTCTGCAGCCATCAGCCAGCACATTCCACACAATCTGTCGTTCCCCGGCAGACAAAAGGGCGACTTCTATCTGCGTCTTTAGCGCAGTTCCTGCTGTCTGCGGAATTCTCTCTTCTGCAGTAACATAAACGATCCCCGGTGCACTGTCACACAGCTTTAACAGTTCCTGCGGAGGCCGATCCTCCTCTATCTGAAATGCAAGAAGCGCCCCATCCCAGATCATCTCAAAAAACAGTTCATAAAGCTTCTCTTTTTTCAGTCTGCCCTGCTCATACATCCGGCTCACCGGTACCATCAGCAGATCCCGGTGCATCTGTCCGGCCAGCCGGCAGAGCAGATGGCTTTTCTCTTCTCTGCCATACAGCACAACGACACCTGTTTTCCCATCATAGGTATGCAGTCTGTCAAGCAGCGGCTGCTGGATCGGGCTGACTGTGACCGGTGTATCCTTCCGGTATAAAAGATCTGCACGATCCACCTCATCCAGCCCGGATAATATGTTTACAATCCGCGGTTTCAGAACGATCCGACGACGCAGTACGTCTACGGAATCATCGGTGTCTGTTCTCAACAGATAACGGTTCAGTCGATCGTTCTCCCGATCCATCAACTGCAGTTCATTCATTCCCACCTCAGCCCAGACGGAATACAATGCCTTTGCCGTTCCGAACGTCGGATACACTGCCTGACGGTCATTTTGGATATATGCGAATATCCGCTCATAACTGCGATCTCTGCAGGGCAGATATGCCAATAAGATACAGAATAATTCAAAATCCGTGAGATCAAACTGTATCATGAGCTGGTCGATGGGATATGTGATCCCTGCTTCCAGCGTCGCGATCCTGCGCGATAAAATATGCGCATGTGCCTTTTCCAGTTCTGCCAGAAGCAGCCGGAAGGATACAGGCTCATCAATCTGCTCTCCGTTCAACAGATCCACGCGCCACGGCAGCCTTTCATGCACAAGCGGTGTTCCCTGACATTCATACGGATACCCCTCGCCCTCATCAGAAAGGACAAAATAAGTATCCAGGAACGCATCCGCCAGCCGCAGATACTCTATTAGTTCCTCTTCCGGAGAATCATATGGCTCATGCCGCAAGGATGTCTGATATACCTGATCATAAAAAAACATTGCTTTTCATCCTCCTACTGCACAGTGATCCTATGTAAAATAGGTAAACTCATTTTTTGTTAACAACTGTTCATCATAAAATCTAACGGATACCTTCGGACCATAGGCATAGATATCTTTATAAACAGCCTGTATATTCTCCAGTGCCCGACCGATCTTTTCCCTTTCGTCTCCGTCTGCAGTCTTTAGTGCCTGTATGATCGGATTTGATTGATTGGTCATAAACTTTCCATTCAAATAGTTTACGAATAATGACGGTTTTTTGTCTTTATCCGAACCATACTCCGCATTCAGATTGTTTAAATCTTGTTTTGCCTGATTCCATCTCTGCGCGATTCTATCCTTCTCGAGCGCGGATAGTTTTCTGACATTCTCACGTCTTTTGCTGTTTGAATAACGGATGTCTTCCATCTCATTCAGCTGCTGCTCAACCTTATCCACCAGTTTGTTGTAACAGCCATCCAAAACCAGATCCCGGTTGTGAACACTCTTTTTAATCATTCCGGCAATGATCGGCATCGCACCATACGTCGTATATAAAACCGCCTGTTGATGAATGCTGTCCTTGGAACGTCTCCCAGCCTGCCTCAGGTTTGATTCATCATTGATCCAATCCTGCACCTCCTGCGCAGTTTTTATGTTTCCTGTAAACTCTTTTAATTCCCTGTTTATTTCATTTATAGCCTCTTTGACAACTTTCTCATTCTGCTTCTTCCACAGCTCAAAATAAAACTCCTTTGAGTTCTCATAGGAGACACTGTTGGTTCTGATCAGATAAGATAACAGCCGTCCCAGCACCTCATTATCTGTATTCAGCCCGGTATCCTGCATATGCGCTTTGATACGTTCGATCGTAGCAGTATTCTGTATCCCGGTTTCCTCTGTCACAGAATTGTCCTGCCATGCTTCCAAGGCTGTTTTCCTGCGCTTTGATGACAGCGAGGAAAGAAAAGCTGCATACTCATTCGGTGTCATATTCGGCTTATACTGCGCTATAATCGTCGCATTCGTCTTTCCGGACATCAGAGCATGTATATTTTGCTCTGCAAAAAGGTCCTTTTCCCAAGCCTTAAAAGCATCCAGTAATCCTCCGGCTCGATTCAAAAACAATGCTGTATACCGGTTGATATTCACAGCGGCCTCATCTGAGATCAGATTCTCCTTGTTCAGTTCTTCCGAGCCGGCTGTCCCTTCTGTCACGAATTCCTTCTCTTCTTCCGTAAACCCGTTCAGATCAAGTTCTTCTTTCTCGCCGCTCGTCTCTACCTCAGCCGTTTTCTGCTGATCCTCCTTTGATCTGTCCGCCAACGCAAATAGTTGTGCGGAGACATTCGAGAACCTGCTCTCCTGCTCTCCGAGTTCAACCGAATAATCAGTCTGATCATCCAGTGTCTCCTGCTTTTCTCTTGTCTGGTAAGCCTGTTCTGCGATCTCCACCTGAGTTTTCAGCGCCTGATTCTTGACCGTCTCCAGAAACTGCATATATTTTTCCGGTGCCGGATACTCTTTTAATTCTTCATAAGCCTCCCATACATTCTGTACGATTGCAGCACTTTTCTCATTATAAGTATGCTCTGTCTCTATCAGGCGATCAACTACAGCGTCCGTTGGATGTATCCACACCTCTCCGATCGCTCCCAATACTTTAGCATAAGAATCATGGAGCTGATCAACAGTGTCCTGTGAGTTGTTCAGCTTTGCTGTCACGGACCCCGGTCCAAGACCCGTCCAACCCAGCTTCTGATTCTTTCTGGCCAGTTTTCTCCACGAACTGAAATATCGTCCCTTGGACACCTTCTGCAGTTGTTCCCCATATTCTTTTTTCCTCGGTATATTCGGGACTGTGACCTTGCTATTCACATGATCGTAAAATTTCTTTTTTCTCTCAAGATCCGCATCGTACTCATCATTTTCACGTCCCTCTGCATGATCCTTCCATATTTCCTGTTCATCAGCCGTCAGAGCATTGGCAATCAGCAGGCTCTTTACAGAATTTGGTTTCAACTGCATCTCCTCTGCCACCTCAGACGGTGCGTATCCGACATAGTCTCGCCCTTTTCTGCCCTCCGCTAAGGACTTCTCATACCTGTCGTATTCTTCCTGACTCAGCCGCAGCCTATTCCTGTAATTATAATCAAGACTCTGTATATTTTTCAGCATACCGGCTTTGAACTTACCTTTTAGATATGCGCCGGCGAATTTGATACTCAGACCGGATTGAAATCCAAACTTCCACTGTTCTTCTTGAAACAATTCGGCAGCACCATCCGCTCCCGATACACTCGCAACATTTCTGGCAAACGTCGTACAATTATTATAGATCAGATTGTAGGGCATACCTGTATCATATGCATCCATCATCTTTAATATCTGAGGAATCTGAGAGCCATCTTCGAGAATATATCTGCGCCGCACATCCACGCTGTCGGCCGTGCCGCTGTCATCCTGCACTTCTCCCGGATAATCCGTTTTCTGATACAATGCTTCCTGCATATTTCCAATACCGGTACCTGCTCTCGGATGAAATCCGACATGGAGTTCTTTTCTCTTATACTCGCCACCTTCTTTGGCTGTGAATTCGATCTTGACCGATGAATGACCCGGATCCAGATTCTCATCAACGGCCTCCCTCGTATTCATCTGCGGCTGTTCCACCATGATCTCCATGCTCGGCTTGGCGCTCTTCATCTGCTGCTCATCCATTCCCATGTCAACATTTTTCGCATACCGCATCACAGAATACACATTATTCGTGCTGTCCATAACGCCATTTTTCCGTTCTTCCTCCCAGATCTGCTCCGGCGTCAAACTTCTCTGAAACTGATAAGAGCGCAGACGCGGCACATCATTTGTTGTCTGATACTCTTCTCCAAAAGCGGTCTGGATCTTCTGTAATTCCGAATTCTGCTGTATCTGCGGTTCTGTCTTTGTTGCCTTTACGCTTACATTTCCTCCCGGCATATAACATTCCTCCGATCTCAAAAATATGAAGTACCAATCTCATCCCGGAACTGTTCCGTACCATCGCAGTTCCTTATTTCTATTATTAAGAATCTATTCGCAGCAATTCAGCGCCAGATCTATACAGACATATCTATATGCACACTGTCGGTCTGGTTAAAAAGATCTGTCTTCTGGAAACTTGACAATGCACTCTGCCGGAACTTCTCCTTGAGCTTATTGACATCCATAACCTCTGTGGCATTACGATCCGACAATTCCTCCAGCACCAGATCCAGGTTGCCCTTCAGATTGACCATGCACCAGGACAGGTTACGGATGATCGCAAGTGCATTTCTGGTATTATTCTGTACAAATTCTGCGAACTCATCTTTGTCAATCCGCATGACCAGCACATCATATACTGCGACTACCGTATACATGCTTGGCTGTCTGCACAGGATACCCAGTTCGCCAAAACACTGCTGCTCCGACAGAATACCGAGCAGATATTCATTCTCTTTTCCGTAATTAATATAAACGGCTGCTTTTCCGGAGACGATCTTATACATCTCATCTTTTCGTTCTCCCTCCCGAAGGATCACACTGTCCTCCGGATAGCTTTGCATTTTTGCTGTATTTTCCTGCATATAATTATTCTCCTGTTGTCTGAAACAATATTTTTATTGACTACAAATATTATAGACGAGATCCCTGCATGCTTCAACAACATTTTACTTTTTAAATCAGCTTCCATTTTTCTCCTATTGCATAAATGTTACAGAGTTGTTACAATCCTTTTGTATTCGGCTGATACAAAAAAACGACGATAAGGAGGATATAACTATGTGTTTTAATTTCAATAGCTGTTCCGAGTTATTCTCTGCACTTTGCAGATATTTCAAGTTCGGCTGCTAATCACGGACAACCCCCATTTTTTTCATAACAACACCCCCGGCACCCCGTCCGAAAACTTAGTTTCTGTCGTGGTTTTAACTGTTTAAATAAATATTTTCGTGTTATTAGTTGCCTCAGCAATCAATAACTGAATAAAGAGCATAACAAAAGAGTATGTTTCTTCATATTCCCGCCATTA
>JBNMHW010000043.1:0-22329 GCA_050872965.1 bacterium
CTTATCGGCAGGGCAGTGCGCGAATTGTCGTCCGTGGCTGTCTACGATGCGCAGCTTGAACCGCTTGGCGGGCAGATGACACAGCTTGAGGAATTGCTGGCTGATTTTCACCGTGATCTGTCAGCTTATATGGATGAGGCGCAGTTTGACGGAGAACAGTTTGCGCAGGTGGAAGAACGGCTGGATGTCATTAATCATCTGAAGTCCAAATATGGGGACACGATCGAAAAGATTCTGGATGAATACGAAAAAAAGCAACAACGACTCGCACAGCTTGGCGATATCGACTCCTATGAGCAGAAAATGCAAAAGGATCTGGAAGCAGCACAAAAACAACTGGATGCATTGTGTGCGCAGGTGAGCAGGCTGCGCCATGAGGCGGGACAGTCCATGCGCGAAAAGATGCTGCAGGCGCTGCGTGATCTGAATTTTCTGGATGTTGCTTTTGACCTGAAATTCACGAAATCGGATCATTACAGTGCAAATGGCTATGATGCGATGGAATTTATGATCTCGACGAATCCGGGTGAGCCGCTGCGGGAACTGAAAAATATCGCTTCCGGCGGCGAACTGTCGCGTGTGATGCTGGCATTGAAGTCCGTACTTGCAGAAAATGATGGCATCGGAACACTGATCTTTGATGAGATCGATACCGGAATCAGCGGCAGAACCGCGCAGATGGTATCACAGAAGCTGCATAAGATCGCGAAGCATCATCAGGTGATCTGCATTACACATCTGCCGCAGATCGCGGCAATGGCAGATGCACATTATTTTATTGAAAAACAGGTGGAAAATCAGACAACGGTCACGCGGCTCACACTGCTGGATGAGGAGCACAGTATCGCAGAGCTTGGAAGAATGCTCGGAGGTGTGGCGGTGACTGATACCGTACTGGAAAGTGCGCGTGAAATGAAAAAATTGGCGATGCAGGCGAAATAAACCTGATTGGAAAATAAAAAAAAGCTCATAATAAAAGAAGAACGTCTGATGCGTTCTTCTTTTTTTACATTAGGAGGCCACTGCATTGAACCGATTAAAACTGAAGATGATAACAAAAATAAGAAAATATACCACAAAAAACGTAGGGAAAAAAAGCCGGATACGAAGACATCACAGGCTGATCGGAACGATGGTATGGCTCGCATTTTCCTATGCGCTGCTGTTTACCTATCTGCCGGATGAGATCTATCTGACGAGGGAGGAACAGCAGGAGGGAACACAGCCTGCGTTTTCCGCAGGTCTGCCGGTCCGTATTACCTATGAGGAAGAGGTACGCCCTGTGTTTGGTGCACAGCGCACACTCGCGGCATCGGAAAATGATGGTGTTTTGACCTGCCGCTTGTTTGACCTGATTCCGCTCAAACAGGTGGTCGTTCATTATACTGACCGGATCAGCGTCACAGCGGCAGGTACGAACATAGGTATTTATTTGAAAAATAACGGTGTACTGGTCGTGGAATGTGCCAGCTTTACCGACCAGAATGGTGCACTGATCGCACCGGCGGCGTACCGGGTGCGCAGTGGAGATGTGATCGTACAGGTGGATGGTACACGCATTCATACGAAGGAGGAACTCACAGAGCACATCGCGGCGAGCGGCGGCAGACGCATGGTGCTTCATGTGATCCGCGCGGGAGAGCCGATCGATGTCGCGGTCATGCCGGAGGTGGCGGCGGACGGTACCAGCAAGCTCGGAATCTGGGTGCGCGATGATATCGCGGGTATCGGTACATTGACCTTTGTGACTGAGGAAGGAGGATATGGGGCACTCGGACACGGTGTGAGTGATATCGATACGGGAGAACTCATACACATCGATGACGGCAGTGTCTATGAGACGACGATCACGGGAATCTCAAAGGGCAGACGCGGCAATCCCGGAGAAGTGACCGGACTGATCCGTTTTCAGCCCTCGTGCTATCTGGGAACGGTGGGAGATAATACACCAAACGGTATTTACGGTATACTAGAGCAGCTGCCGCAGACATTAGCGGATGTGGAACAGATACCGGTTGCTTATAAGCAGGAGATTGTCCGTGGACCGGCGCAGATCATCTGTTCGGTCACCGGGGAACGGCTTGTTTATGATATCGAGATTGAGCAGATCGATTACCACACTTCACAAGAGAACAAGGGCATCCGTTACAAAGTTACGGATGAACGGCTGCTGGCGCGTACCGGCGGAATCGTGCAGGGAATGAGCGGAAGTCCGATCATACAAAACGGCAAACTGGTTGGCGCGGTCACGCATGTGTTCGTAGATGACCCGACGAGAGGCTATGGAATATTTGCGGAATCGATGCTGCAGGAGCAGACCACAATATATTGATATAATAAAATGCCAAACTACTAATTTTTACAAAAATTTAATTTAACGACAAGAATTGACAGATTACTTGGATTTTACCTCTTATAATAGCGATAGTTCGTTAAGGAGGGACAGCAATGGACAAATTTAATGTAGCAATCGCAGACGATAATGAGAAAATGTTAAGATTACTTGGAGATATCGTGGCAAAGGATGCCGAATTAGAGGTAGTGGGAACTGCAAAGGACGGAGTGGAAGCGTATGACCTGATCAAAAACAAGCAGCCGGATGTCATGCTCTTGGATATCGTCATGCCAAAGCTTGACGGACTGAGTGTATTGGACAAATTGAACCGGGATCACAGCCTGAAAAAGAAACCGGCGGTCATTATCATCAGTGCAGTCGGACAGGAGAGCATCACCGAGGATGCATTTCAAAAGGGAGCCGATTATTTTATTATGAAGCCGTTTGAAAATGAGGTGGTACTGCGCCATATCAAACGCCTGCGCGATAATCGCAGCCGCCGTGGCAGTGAGGTACGCGCAGCGGGAAGCTACGAGAAAGTACCGGAACCGGCTGCGTATGATCTGGAGGCTGATGTGACGGACATCATCCATGAGATCGGTGTGCCGGCGCATATCAAGGGGTATCAGTATCTGCGCGAGGCGATCATGATGGCAGTGGACGATATAGAGATGCTCGGATCCATCACAAAGGTATTGTATCCGACGATCGCCAAGAAATTCCAGACGACACCGAGCCGTGTGGAGCGTGCGATCCGTCATGCGATCGAGGTGGCATGGAACCGGGGAAAGACAGATACGATCGATGAACTGTTCGGATATACGATCAGCAACGGAAAGGGCAAACCGACCAACTCCGAGTTTATCGCTCTCATTGCGGATAAAATACGTCTGGAATATAAGCGCGCATAGGTGTATACTATTAGTAACTAAAACTTCCCATACCTAAAATGGGATTCGTACCTTGAAAATTTAATATTTCAGCTAATAAAATAGTGATTTATGCCGCTACAGTCTCGGAATGAAGCGCATTACTTAGATATTCTGGCAGTCTTGCTTCAAAATCAGCAGTAAAAGCCGTCAGTTGCTCATCGCTGAGCTTTAAGATTTCCTGAATGCTTGCCATTAAGGCATCCATCAGGATGCCAAGTGATCTTCTGAAAGTAATGTCTGCCATTTCATCAACAAGGAAGAAAAACAATTCACCAAGCGTTCTCTGGTCTTCATTTTGGCGTTGCTCCATTGCAAGTAACATATATCTGGTAAACACAATGGCCACGTGGGCTGTCAGTGCATCATAGGATAAGCTATGACATTCGCCAATCAGGTTCAGCATAGATTTACAGGTTTTGAAGAAAACCTCGATCTGCCAGCGTTTTCCATAAATGCGGATAATCTCTTCCTCTGAAAGAGTCGTATCTGTACAGATAAAAGCAAGCCAGTCTTTGCGATTCGCTTTGTTTCTTACGCATACGATTTTTGCCGGAATTGGATTTTTCTTCCCTACCATGACATCAACAGAAAGCAGGTACTTTGATCTGCCGCGACGCTTTTTATTCCGGGAATAGATCTCTTTGATATTCAGCTGTTCACCGCAGTATGAATATTTGATCCGGCTGCTTTTCTTAATCATGGCAATCACATCCATACCTTTTGAATGAATGGCTGTGATTTGTGCCGGATTGGAAAACCAGGAATCAAACAGGACATAGTCTGCATTTAGTCCTGCACTGGTGGCAGTATCCAATAAGGTCATCATTGCCTCTGGTGCCTTTGTCTGAGCAAGCTTACGTCTTTTTCCTGCAAGAGTTCTGTGATCAAAGTCCTTTACCGGGCCGATGATATTTGTATCTTTTGCAGATGCTAACAAACAGCTGTTTACGGGAATCAGTGTATTTCCATCACTCCAGCTTAAAGTAAGCATCCGGAAGCCCTTTTTGAAATGCATATCCGTGTGGTCAAAAACTTTTGATCCCAGTTCTGTTTTCTTGCAGCTGGTGCGGTTGAAAAGGCTGTCATCAATGATGAAAACATTTTTTCTTTCCTGATTTGTCAGATCACGAATGTCATGATTGACGATATCTGCTGCAAGAAGAGAAGTAAAACGGAGCCAGTTTGTTTTTGTAGAATTAAGAAACCGATAAAAAGTGTTCTTAGAAAACGCTTCCTTAAAAGAGCCAGTCCTCTGCTGCATATACATACTTCTTCCAACAAAAATGTTGCTTAGTTTGTAACGAAGTAAAGAAACAGGCGAAACACCTTTTTCTTTCATTCCGTTGCATTTGGAAAGAAGCCTGCCAACATGATGGTTGGAAAAAAATCTTTGAACACAGTCAACTAAAGCTTTCTCATCGGAATAGTTTTGTGATATACTGGACATGGCATAAATCCTCCTTGGTTTGTTGGTTTTTCGTCAATTCCATTATACCAAGCGAAAAAGATTTATGCCTTTTTTATTGACTGAAATATTGAATTTTCAAGGTTCAACACACTTTATTGGTGTGGGAAGTTTGAGTTAGTAAAAATAAGCTGTACAGGAGATGCGTGCGTAGATGAAAAAAATATTATTTGTAGCCTCAGAGGCAGTTCCTTTTATCAAGACAGGCGGGCTTGCAGATGTGACTGGTTCGCTGGCACATTACATTGACAGACAGAATTACGATGTTCGTGTGATCCTGCCGAAATATGCCTGTATGGAAGATAATCTGAAAAAGAAGCTGAGATTCCATTCCCATTTTTATGTATCGCTGGGATGGAGAAATCAGTATGTCGGTATTCTGGAGACGGAAGAATCCGGCGTGCATTATTATTTTGTGGACAATGAATATTATTTTGCAGGTGCGCAGCCCTATAACCAGTTGCACGAGGATATTGAAAAGTTTGCATATTTTTCAAAGGCAGTGCTTGCGGCAACGGAGATGATCGGTTTTGTGCCGGATATCATCCATTGTCATGACTGGCAGGCTGCGCTGGTGCCTGTATTTTTAAAAGCATTTGCAGCGGATTATCCGCTGCTGCAGAAGACAAAAACGGTATTCACGATCCACAATCTGCGTTTTCAGGGGCGCTATGCCATTGACGTAGTCAAGAACCTGACGGGGCTGCCGGACGAGTACTTCACACCGGACAAGCTGGAGTCTTATGGTGAGGCGAACTTCCTGAAGGGTGGAATCGCCTATGCGGATATCGTGACGACCGTCAGCCCTACGTATGCGCTGGAGATCATGACGAGAGAGGGCGGCGAGAGTCTGGACGGACTGCTGTATGCCAGACGTGACAGCCTGTATGGAATTATCAACGGATTGGATGTGCAGGCGTATGATCCGGGGCATGACATTTACCTGCCGTATAATTTTGGCGTTTCGGATATGCGGCAGGGAAAACGGGAAAATAAACTGTCTTTGCAGCGGGAACTCGGACTCCCCGAAGATGCAGACACGATCATGATCGCGATGGTGTCCAGACTGACAGATCAGAAAGGTCTGGATCTGCTCGCCTACGTGATGGATGAGCTGCTCGGACATGCGAGAGTGCAGCTTGTCGTTCTGGGAACGGGACAGGAGCAGTATGTGAGCATGCTTCGCTATTTTGCGGACAAATATCCGGATAAGCTCTCCGCGAATATCTGCTATTCAGAGCAGCTTGCGCACCGTATCTATGCGTCCGCGGATGCATTGATCATGCCGTCCCTGTTTGAGCCGTGCGGACTGAGCCAGTTGATGGGATACTGTTACGGTACACTGCCGATCGTGCGTGAGACCGGAGGGCTCAAGGACACTGTGCAGCCGTATAATGAATACGATCATACCGGAACCGGTTTCTCATTTGCCAATTACAATGCACATGAGATGCTGAAGATCATCTATTATGCAATGCATATCTACTATGATGAACGTGGATACTGGGACGAGATGGCGCAGCGGGATATGCGGCTGGATTATTCATGGAAAAAATCTGCGCGGGCGTATGAACAGTTATATGAGCGGCTGTTAGATACTGAGAGCCGCGGATGATCTGGAGTAGAAATAAACGTGGTCGGATAATTGCTGCGTGGCAGGCAGTTGTTCATCATTCACCTGTTGGATGAGCTCGTTTAAGGCTGCATCCTCATGGCGGGTATCGGTCGGGAGCAGGAGTACTTCGTGGATGCTGCTTGGCAGAATATACAGATCCGATTCCAGACTGTCAGCAAAATCCGAGAGCATTGCCGGATAGAGCATGCAGGCGGCACCGCCGATCTGGGACTCATTGGTCAGTACATACAGCGGTGGAACATCCGGACAGTCATCGGGTAGGGAGATCAGCCGCTCCAGTGGCGGATTTTCTTTTGCGAGGTCACGGATGACATCTGTGATCGGCTGGATATAGGCGGGAAGCAGGCGTGGCGTATTTGCGAATGCCTGCTTTTTGATCGTATCCATATCTGTATCCCAGAGTGTCAGGTGTTCATTTTTAATAGTGACGGTTGCTGATTCGCCGTTTTCCATGCGCAGCATGCAGCAGAAGATGATCGCCAGATCCAGGTATTGGATGTGCGGCAGATCGTGCAGGCGTTTTTTGTTCTTTTCGTAGTTGATGACCTGAAAAATGAGTTTTTTGCGCGCTTGTTCAAAGTCGGTAAAAAAGCTCGGGTCGATCGGGTGGTTGAGGCGCACTTCTAAAAAAACGTCACAAATAATATGGCACAGCTCGTCTATTGGTGTACCGTCGTTATACAGTGCATAGTAGTCATCCAGATAGATTGTGGGTGAGATGTTCGTGCCGGGTTCGCGGATGATGAGTGCATCTAGGGAAATATCATTATTTTTCCGGATCTTTTGAAGGTCGATCAGAGTCTGATCGGGAAACATCGGTGTCAGTTGATGAACCAGTTCATTGCAGAACCGGGTGAAAGTTGCAGGGTGATTCATAAGAAAATACCTCCTTGTCGGTTGAAGACAGAAGGAATCGTGCCGGGGATATCTGCCGGATGAGATGATACAGGGAATGCAATCGTTTTGGCGCTTTGCAGAAAAAATAATGTCAAAAAATCCACGCAGAGCTGTGTCTGCGTGGATTTACTGTATCATAGAGTATCGGATGACGCAATTGTCAAATAAGTAGAAATTATAAAAAATATAGGGCAGTTTTACTAAAAGCCGGACTGGAAAATTGGTCAATTTTTCAGAGGATCGATCACACGCAGATGACAACGGCTGGCATCTGTGCGGTAGAGTTCCATTAACTGTTCAAATAACAGATGTACCTTGCTGGACACATAGGCATCTGCCTCGATTGCATAGGGCGCGAGTTCCGCAACATCAAAGAAACGCATGCCCATCGGGGGCAGGAAGATCAGACAGGTCATGCGGGTCTGATCCGCATGGGTCAGCACGTGCTCATAGGAGATCATGCAGAAATCCTGTCCTTTCCATGTACAGGCATATTCTACAAAACATTCGTCTACAAGCCAGTCGGTGCCATCCTGCGACACACGTTCTTTGCAGGAGGCATCCAGATCATCGGTTGATTCGATCTGCATACTCCAGTTCAGACGGCCGCGGCGGGTTTCCTTCATCATTTCATCGAGCATATTCGAAAGCTGCATGGAATTCATCATGATATGATCCTCCTTAGATGCAATAAAGAGCCGGTTACGACTCTTTTGTGGTGATACAAAAAAACTATCCCGGACAAATATCCGGAATAGTCATGAAAAGCTGGAAATCGGACTTGAACCGACGACCTACTGATTACGAATCAGTTGCGCTACCAACTGCGCCATTCCAGCCTGTGAACTGTGTCTGAAACACATCACCTTTTGCATTATAACGATACTTTGTAATTTTTGCAACAGTTTTTTTTCGAAAATGTTGAGTTTATGAAAAAATCTTGGTATAATGGGCGCAGACAATGAGCAGTGCCAATTCAGAACGGAGTAGATTTTTCGAGATGTGAAGCACTGCGGGATCTAAAAAATCGAACTGTGAAAGGATCGAGAATAATGAGTGAAGAACAAAAGCATGGAGAACATGGAATAGAAGAAATACAGGAATTTGTCGTATCATCAGCCAAACAGCGTTCCGAGCGCAAAAAAGCAGAACAGGCCAGTATTTCGGCGATAGCGGCATGGAATCCGAAAAAGAAAAGTATCGCATTATTAGTACTGTTTGCATTGCTGGCGCTGGGATATGTATTGCTTGGCATGTATGTATGCAAGGTGGCACCGGTAGTCGTATGTGTTACGCTGCTGATACAGGTAGCGATCAGCGTACTGCTGGATCAGAATCCGGTCTGGCTGCATGCATGCGTAGTGATCGCGGATGTGATCGTCGGAGTCTGTGTGTCACAGGTATTGTTGATGGTACTGGCAGCAGTTATTTATATAGCAGCGATTCTGGTACTGGAGATGTTGCAGCGGATGGGCATGGTCGCGCGGGCAAAAAACTAGATGGGGGAGAATTGTTATGAAGAATTGGAAGCATGTTTTAAAGCGGGTATTGGTGCTGAGTATGGCATTAGTTCTGATTGCTGGAATTTTTCAGCCGGAAACAGCGATGGCAGCAAAGAAAAGGACGGTAGTGACTTTTCAGGGAAAAACAGATAATGGAGGAAAAAAGTGTACCGTTAAGGTAACCTTTGATAAGAAGTCCGGGGATGCGGTCAAGGTAAAATTTAAGTGTGGAAAGAAGACAAAGATAGTTTCCAAGATTTCATCACCGGGTAATGATCCAAGTGTCTATTGGTCAGATGATATGAGCTTTTCTATGTGTATCTGGTACAAAAATGAGGATTGGACGATAAAAAATGCTAATAAAATAGTTGTCACGGATAACGATTATTCCGGGACATATAAGAGAAAATAGCCGTTAGTTAAAAAAACTGACAAATATGACTTCCCCTGTGCAGTGCACAGGGGATTTTTTACCTTTATTCCCTGACAAACTGTTTTTCGAGTCTTCCCAGCAGAAAATAGAGCAGCATGGCGATCACGCACAGGATCAGAATCGAGAGGATGATCCAGTCGAGTTTGAATAGCTGTGACTGTTTTGGTGAGGAAAGAGATATGAGTGAATAGTTACATTTGATTACTAAAAGGACAGCATTCATGCATACAATATTTTGAAGGCATCTTTTGGGGAGTGTGTATGCTTTAATGCTGGATAATGATCCGGAAAATGCAAAGGCAAATGATCTGATTTTACAGATCATCGCAGAGTATATGCAGGAAGAGCATCTGCTTACAAAAGAGGAATTGAACAGATTTAAAAAAATATGGAGAAAGGAAAGGTAGTTCATGTTGGCTGCTATTTATTGCCGGGTCAGCACGAATGAAGAAGTGCAGCAAAATGCACTGAAAATTCAAAGAGAAGAAGCGTTAAAGGCTGTAGCGGAAAATGGGTGGGAATTAATTGATGAATATGTAGAGAGTGAGAGCGGCACGACAGCAGAAGGACGCCTTGAGTATCTTCGTATGCTCTCAGATATGTCGGAAAAGAAATTCGATGTGCTGGTAATTAAGTCCGAAGACCGATTGAATCGGAATGTAAAAGACTGGTATCTTTTGATTGATCGATCAACCCAGGCAGAAATTAAATTGTATTTTTATTTGACAAAGACTTTTTATCAACCGGATAACAGCCTGATTACAGGTTTAAAGGCAATGCTTGCAGAGGAATATTCGCGCCAGTTAAGCGTTAAGGAGAATAATGCCCATCGTTACCGGCAGGAACATGGATCCTCTGTGATCATCACAAGTAATACATACGGACTGCGAAAAAATCAGAATAAAGAGGTTGAGATCATCGAGCATGAAGCCCGGATTATCCGTACGATGTATGAACTGGCAAGGGATGGCTATGGATCTCGCAGTATCAGTATTTATCTGTTTAATCATGGAATTACTAACCGCGCGGGCAGGCAGTTTGATGATGCGGATATCAGGAGAATGATTAGAAATCCGTTGTTTATGGGAACTGCAGTTATGAATAAGACGCATTACGATTTTGATAAAAAGAAACAGATCAAAAATCCCCAAAGTGAATGGATCTATCATAAAAACATAGTTCCGGCTATTGTGGATTCACAGCTTTGGAAAGAAGCAAATGAGATGTTTGATATGCATGCAAAGAGAACCGGAGTAAAATGTTCCCACAAAAAGTATGCAAAGGGCTATAATTTTTCGGGGAAAATATGGTGTGGCTGTTGTCAGAACGTATATTATAAGACTTTTCGGAGAAAATATGCAAACGAAAAAGAGATCATCGTTGAATGGAAATGTTCAGCATATTTAAAATATGGACGAGATTATAAAGATTCACACAGTCAGCTACGGAAAATAACAAAACAATTGGGAAAAGGGTGTGATAACTGGCATGTTCGTGAAGCTGTTTTATCTGATATTATGGATGATCTGGCATTGAAATTGTTCGATGCGTCGCAGGAAAACCAGTTGTTAGAGCAAATACTGGGCGCTTTAAGAAAGACATTGCGCAGACCGGACAAACAGGAAAGCCCGGATGGATTGGCAAATATGTTAGAAAACCTGAAACAGCGTAAGAGTGCGCTATTGGATAAATTATTGGATGGGGTCGTATCAGATGAACAGTATATCAAGAAACTGGAGGAACTGTGTCATCAGCAGACGAAGCTTGAACAGCGATATCAGAGTTTGATGCAGGAGCATGAAAAACCGCAACAGCAGACAAGCCGCGTTGAGCAGATCAAAGAGCGTTTGCAGAAAGGAGGAATGGATGAGATCAGGAGAAGAATCTTGATGGACATAGTTGAAAAAATAGTTGTGCAGGAAGATGAATTGATAATAGTTGTGCAGGAAGGCAGTATTGCTGATCTCACGAAAGAAAACAAGCTAAGCAGTCATGAAATTCATTACAGTCGCTTGGAATATTTCGCGAATGCATCGGAACGATTGGATGTGAGAAGACGGGAACTGTATGAGTTGATGAAAGAACATCCACAGTGGACAAATCAGCAGGCAGCAGATATGCTGGGAGTAGGGTTTTCAACAGTTCGTCGCTGGATAAAAAAATATCAGGAAGAAGGAATTATGAAATTCGATGCAGGTGCAAAGAAATGGATTGTAAAATAGGAACGGACAGTAGTATAATGATCAAAAAGCAGAAAGGAGTCATATCATATGGATCAGGCATATACAATGAATCACAATACCGTGCTTACCTACGAGGATGCACCTGACTCTATCAATGTGACAAAAATGTCAGAGCAGGAATTTCATACGAAAGTTCAACGCGGTTATGAAGATGCCATGGAAGGAAGAACACAGCGTGCGAAGGAGGTTTTTGAAAGATTTTTACAGATACATTAGATAATAGATATATTGTAGACATATCAGAAGAAGCGATGGCTGACATGGAAGATATGTATACATATATAGCATTCCGGCTGCATGCACCGGAAAATGCGCGTAATCAATACAAACGGATCGCAGATCAAATACTGGCATTAGAATATATGCCGGAGCGCTTCAGGACTCTCGATATAGAACCGGAACATTCAAAAGGTATCCGCAGAATGATCGTCGATAATTATTCGGTACTTTTTGTTATTCTTGGTCATTTCGTAAAAGTAGTAAATGTTTTATATACCCCATCAAATTTTCATCCCCATTATCTGGGCTAAATCCAACTGTTCAATTGTATCAGTTTTTTGAAAAAACAGTTACAGCTAAATACCTGGCTGCCATAGATGATCATATAGCCGAGACCCTGCTTGGAACCGATAAATTCACCGATGATGACGCCGACGAGGCACAGACCGATGTTGACTTTCATAATGGAGAACAGGTTCGGAATATTGGCGGGCATCACGACCTTAAACAGGACATGTGCGGTGCTTCCGTGGAGTGCGCGGATGAGTTTGATCTTATCCGGCGAGGTCTCCATAAAACCCGTGTATAGGTTCAGGATCGAGCCAAAGATCGCCACCGACATGCCTGTGAGGATGATTGTCTTATAATTGGCACCGAGCCATACGATGAGCAGCGGTGCCAGAGCTGATTTCGGCAGACTGTTCAGGACGACCAGGTACGGTTCGATGATCTTAGACAGTGGTCTGTTCAACCAGAGTGCAACGGTGATAACGAGTGTCGTGACGATGACCAGTGCAAAACTGACCAGCGTCTCCAATAAGGTGATGCTGATATGACCGGTGAGGTCGCCGCTGGCGGACAGTGTGCGAAAACAGCTCCACAGTTTGGACGGACTGCTGAAGATAAACGAGTCGATCCAGCCAAGCGCGGCGCTGATCTCCCAGAGGATCAGAAAAGAAAAAAGGATCGCAAGCTGCACGACGCGGATCACGATTTTTGTATGTTTCTGCTGTCGGATATAGAGCTCCTGGGCAGAGAGAGTTTTACGGGACAAGCTGATTCATCTCCTTCCAAAGTTCACTGAAATATTGTTTAAAAGCGTCGGTTTCGCGGCGCTCGATCGAGCTGAGCGACGGATCAAAATCCAGATCTATCGTGCGGACGATAGTGCCGGGGCGGGCAGATAAGATGACTATCCGGTCGCCCATGCTGATCGCCTCTGACAGATCGTGTGTGACGAGGATCGCGGATTTTTTCTCATGACGGATAATACTGCCGATATCGTCTGCCACATTGAGCCTGGTCTGATAGTCTAAGGCAGAGAAGGGCTCATCGAGCAGGAGCAGATTCGGTCTGGTCACGAGTGTACGGATGAGCGCAGCGCGCTGGCGCATGCCTCCGGAGAGCTCGCCCGGGCGTTTTTTGCGGAAATCGTACAATCCGTATTTCTGCAACAGTTCGATGGCGTAAGCCTTGTTTTCCAGTGTCAGGCGGTGCTGGATCTCGAGACCGAGCAGGATATTTTTCTCGATCGTGCGCCAGCCGAAGAGGTGGTCCTTTTGCAGCATGTAGCCGACAGAATCCGGATCACCGATGATGGAACCGTGTTCGGGCTGTAACAGTCCGAAGATGAGATCGAGCAGCGTCGATTTACCGCAGCCGCTCGGACCGACGATCACGAGAAATTCTTCTTCGCCGACCGTAAAATTGATGTTTTCGAGTGCAGGGACTTCGCCATCCATCGAATGATAGGCGTAATCGACCTGATGAAATTCTAATATATTTTGCATAGCCTGTTTCATGCTCCGTGTTGTTTATGGACGATATATCTATATTTTATGTAGCAAAAAGGATCGGGTTCCTTTGCGCGTTCTATTGAAATTCCTGTTAAAATCGGCTAGAATAGAGCAGAATGCAGTCGAAATACAACTAAAGGAGTATGAGCGTGAACAAGGTAAATTACCAGCGCGTGCTGGAAGAGACCTTAAAACAGATACAGATACAGACCGAAGAGACCGGGCATGTACCGTCTCTGCTGTTACACAGTTGCTGTGCACC
Organism: bacterium; assembly: GCA_050872965.1. Classification (GTDB taxonomy): domain Bacteria; phylum Bacillota; class Clostridia; order Lachnospirales; family Lachnospiraceae; genus W0P33-017. Next base: position 13,721 of record JBNMHW010000043.1, read on the forward strand.
CTGCAGCAGTTATGTACTCGAGTACCTGTCACAGTATTTTTACATCACGGTATTTTATTACAATCCGAATATCTATCCGGAGGAGGAATACCGGATGCGTGTGCGGGAACAGCAGGAGTTTATCCGCAGATTTCCGGCAGCATATCCGATCCGTTTTATCGAGGGCGATTATGATACGGATCGTTTTTATGAGATGGCAAAGGGACTTGAGCAGATACCGGAGGGAGGAGAGCGCTGCTTTCGCTGTTATGAACTGCGTCTGAGAGAGACAGGGGAACTGGCGAAGGAGAAAGGGTTCGATTATTTTACGACTACGCTCAGTATCAGCCCGCTCAAAAATGCAGACAAACTCGGCGAGATCGGGCAGCGGCTCGCACAGGAGCTGGGTGTCAGCTATCTGTGTTCCGATTTTAAAAAGAAAAACGGGTACAAACGCTCAACAGAGCTGTCCAGGGAATACGGCATGTACCGGCAGGATTACTGCGGCTGCGTATATTCGTACCGTGAGAGACACGAAAAAAGTGATTAAAACATAAAGGAGATAACTATTATGGCACAATTATGGGGCGGACGCTTCACAAAAGAAACAGATCAGTTAGTATACAATTTCAATGCATCGATCGGATTCGACCAGAAGTTTTATAAGCAGGATATCGAGGGCAGCATCGCCCATGTCATCATGCTCGGCCGGCAGGGAATCCTCACCAAGGAAGAATCAGACCAGATCGTGGACTGCCTGTGCGGGATCCGTGCGGACGTGGAGAACGGCACGTTGGAGATCAGCGACAAATATGAGGATATCCACAGCTTTGTGGAGGCTACATTGATCGACCGCCTCGGGGATGTCGGCAAAAAGCTCCATACCGGACGCAGCCGTAACGACCAGGTCGCACTTGATATGCGGCTGTATACCCGTCTGCAGGTACTCGAGACCGATGATCTGTTAAAGGAACTGTTAGAGACGATCTTAAAACTGATGGAAGAGCATGTGGATACGATCATGCCCGGATTTACGCATCTGCAGAAAGCGCAGCCGATCACATTATCACACCATATGGGTGCATATTTTGAGATGTTCAAGCGTGACCGCCAGCGTCTGCATGATATTTTCGTACGAATGAACTATTGTCCGCTCGGTTCCGGAGCGCTCGCAGGCACGACTTATCCGCTGGATCGTGAGCTGACTGCGGATCTGATGGGATTTTACGGACCGACCTTAAACAGCATGGACGGCGTATCGGACCGCGATTACCTGATCGAGTATCTGTCCGCATGTGCGACGATCATGATGCATCTGTCACGTTTCTGCGAGGAAGTGATCATCTGGAATTCCAATGAGTATCAGTTCGTAGAGATCGATGATGCGTACAGCACCGGCAGCTCGATCATGCCGCAGAAGAAAAATCCGGATATCGCCGAGCTCGTCAGAGGCAAGACCGGCCGCGTGTACGGCGCACTCATGAGCCTGCTCACGACGATGAAGGGTATCCCGCTGGCATATAATAAGGATATGCAGGAGGACAAGGAACTGTCCTTTGACGCGATGGACACGGTAAAGGGATGTATCGCACTGTTCAATGGCATGCTGGCTACGATGAAGTTCAACAAAGAGCGGATGTATGCATCTGCCAACGGCGGATTTACCAATGCGACGGATGCGGCGGATTATCTGGTCAACCACGGCGTACCGTTCCGTGATGCACACGGTATCATTGGCAGACTGGTGTTATACTGCATCGATCAGAACAAGGCGATCAATGAGTTATCACTGGATGAACTCAAAGCGATCTGCCCGGTCTTTGAGCAGGATATCTACGATGCGATCTCCATGGAGACATGTGTCAGCAAACGTCTGACGATCGGTGCACCCGGTCAGGAGGCGATGAAAAAAGTGATCGAGATCGAGAAAGAATATCTCGCCGAGGACTGGAACATCGATGAGGAATGTAAAATTAGATAAATTTGTGGTTGATTTTTTGTGCAAGTTGTATTAGTATATACAAGAAACACAGATGTCCGCGATAGACGGACAAAGAGAACGCAAATTAATAAAAAGTATTTGTGGCAGACGACAGAGGACGACAATCGATAGTCACAGATCGATAAGGAGATTAGCGAGAAATGAGTGAGAAATTAAAAGTAGGTATTTTAGGCGGAACAGGAATGGTCGGACAGCGATTCATTTCTATCTTAGAGAACCATCCTTGGTTTGAGGTGACCACGATCGCAGCCAGCCCCCGCAGCGCAGGACAGACCTATGAGCAGGCAGTCGGCGGACGCTGGAAGATGACGACACCGATGCCGGAGGCAGTGAAGAATATCGTAGTCAAGAATGTCAATGAGGTAGAGGCAGTCGCTTCTGAAGTTGATTTTGTATTCAGTGCGGTAGATATGACAAAGGATGAGATCAAGGCGATCGAGGAAGCATACGCCAAGACAGAAACACCGGTCGTATCGAACAACAGCGCACACCGTTGGACACCGGATGTACCGATGGTCATTCCGGAGATCAATGCAGATCATTTCGCAGTGATCGAGTCACAGAAGAAGCGTCTCGGCACCAAGCGCGGATTTATCGCAGTAAAGCCGAACTGCTCGATCCAGAGCTACACACCGGCACTGACGGCATGGAAGGAGTTCGAACCCTACGAAGTTGTAGCGACCACCTATCAGGCAATCTCAGGAGCAGGCAAGACGTTCAAGGACTGGCCCGAGATGGAAGGCAACATCATTCCGTACATCGGCGGTGAGGAAGAAAAGAGCGAGAAAGAGCCCTTACGTGTATGGGGCGAGGTAAAGGATGGCGTGATCGTACCCGCTACGACACCGGTCATCACCTGTCAGTGTATCCGTGTACCGGTACTGAACGGACATACCGCAGCCGTATTTGTAAAATTCAAAAAGAAACCGACCAAAGAGCAGCTCATTGCCAAGCTGCGTGAGTTCTCCGGTGTTCCGCAGGAACTGAACCTGCCGAGCGCACCGAAGCACTTCATCCAGTATCTGGAGGAGGACAATCGTCCTCAGGTAACACTCGATGTCGATTATGAGAACGGAATGGGTGTGAGCATCGGACGTCTGAGAGAGGACACGGTCTATGACTGGAAGTTTGTCGGACTGTCACACAATACACTTCGCGGTGCGGCCGGCGGAGCGGTTCTGTGCGCAGAGACCCTGAAAGCACAGGGATTTATCACAAAAAAATAAAAAAGATGCGATTTCACAGGGGTGTGGTCTGGTGACTACACCCCTTCATTTGTTTTTTTGAAAAATGTCTAACTTTTGTCTGCATTATCATGTATAATAAGAATAATAACTTCGTAACATGAGCCGAGAGCGTTGAAGGCTGTCAGACAGGCAGAGGAAAGGAGAACCTACTTATGCCCGGAAAAATGAAAACACCGACAAAGGAATCATCAAGGGAAAGAGCACAGCTGGATTTTATCAAAGAAATGGGTGAGACAGGAACTGATATCGAAAGAATCCGCAGGACAAGAGCGCGGCTATCGTCACCGATTAAAAAAGATGATGGTCATCAGGAGAATGATGAGGAGTTTTACCAGAGAGTCGTCCGTGAAAGCATAGGCGAATTGATAAGCGACTATGCGTCTGAGGCAAGAAAGGACGGCAACAAGGTACGTGTATCAGGGGCATTGTTCAAGTTCAATCGCAGCCGGATCGGAAGATTCGGACAAAAGACGATCTCAAAAAAGAAGGAAGCCGGGACGATATTCGAGTCATTGGACAAAGAGGGTCATAAGACGCCCTATTTTGATCCGTTTCAATCACTTGCAGGAACGGATGCGCTTAACCGCGCCAAAAAGAGTAATAATGAGCAATTGCTGCAGGATCTGATACAGAGAGTCGATACCAATGAACAGCTCGTATCCGAGAGTGATTTTGAGAAAAAATATCTGACAGACGAAGGAAAAAAGGCGGCATTGCTGGGCTGGATGGAAGACAAATATGGGAAGAAAGAGTATGAGACCGTTAACCCGACGAATGTGGGGCAGGAAGTACAGCCAATGGCTGATGCAACACCGGCTGATGCAGCAACGGCTCAGAACGCACCCGGAGAACCGCAGCAGGATGATGGACACGTAAAAACAGAAGACGAGAAAAAATATGAACAATCGATCAAAAATCTCGCACAGGCGTTTGGTCTGCAGTATGACAGTACAAAAGGATTTACCTCGGACTATCCGGTGAAAGATGGGATGGAAAGTCCGAATGAATTTGAGGCAGTCGTTGCAGTGGAACCGCCGACAGATGTCTATGTGGATTATAACAAGCTGCTCACCGAGAAAAAGCCCTTTTTATTCTCGGGATGGAGAAAACAGCCGGATTATGTGAAGATCCTCGATACAGTCATGAAAAAATCGGCTGCCTATGGGGAGATCGTGAGTAAAGGTGAGGCAGATGCAGCCGCGTTAAATGTGAAATATAAGCCGGATCTGGACCCGAATGTGATCTTATTGCGCGCACAGATCTTACATGGAATTGAGGATGAACAGGGGCACAGCTTTATCCGCATGGTTGCAAAAACGGATGGTAATGCATACAGCAGCTACAGCTTTGGCTTCTGGCCGTTGGATGTGACACCGGGTACGGGAGCTGTTACGGCCGGAGTTGTCAGGAATCCGGATCCGGATCATGATGAACCGGGCATTATAGAACGAAGATTCAGTATCTCTTATGCGAACTATCTGCGGGCTGCGGCCAAGATCCGTGGTGTGGTAGGCTCCGGCAGATCCTATTCGTTTCTGGGATACAACTGTACTTCTTTTGCAGCGGATATTGCCAAGGAGGCAGGTGTACCGATCAAGGATAAGGATTCGTCCGAAACGATGCAGACTTTCCGGTACCGGTCTGCCAGAATTGATTCACCGTATTCACTGGCTAAGTTTGTCCGTGCGGCAAATAAGCAAAAGGATCTGTCCAAGAAAGTCTATGAGCGTGAAAGCGCACTGGAGAATGAGATGGATGCCCGTGTGAAAGCAGGGCTGGAGAATCTGTCGTTTATTGAACAGACAGATCGGGATGCATTTAATACGATCAAAGATCTGATAGAAGCTGAGAAGAGCTACAGCCAAAACGGTGAGATGAAGCCGCAGCCTGAAACGGGAAAGGGCGGACGCGTTATCAAAGATGACGTGGAGATGTTTGTAGACAATGCGGCTCTGGCCGGTTATATTGACAGCCTGACGCAGAACCGGTTATTCCAGTTTGTCTGCGAATCATATGGAATGGAAGCGGAAAAGGATAAGGTGGCGTTACAGATATTGGATTCTGTGATCAATTATGCGGACGTTAAGCTGGAGACGGTTGATCAGCTGCTGGATAAAGAGGTTGATCCCGATAAAGAAGCCGGGGAGCAGAACGCTACAGGCTTGACATATCAGGACTCAGATGCTGATCAGATATCCCGAAAGCGTAAATTTAAAAATGCAAAAAGACGCGAACTGATGAATCAGGCATTTGGATACAGGACAGTTTCTGAGTTCTTAAAAGAGGTTGTGACGAATCCCGAGGTATTGGCAGATACCATTGAAAAGATAGCAGATGCAACCGCAGCTGCAGAACAAACGAAAGATACGATCTATGACATAGGCTACAAAAACATCGGTCAGTATTTCATCGGAATACGACAAAAGGTGGAACCGGCTGCTGCAGATCATGGCATATTTGATGAACGGACATTCAGCAAATTAAGGTTAGATTTAGCCATCCAGAGCAATTCGTATTATCAGGAACAGCTACGGAATATGGGAATTGTGGGGGCAGATGAGGATGCTTATGAAGAAAAACTCTTACCTGAGATCATCAGGTATGTTGTAAAACAAAAGGATGAGAAGAGCAATATTTACAGCCGGAAAGATACGAAACGACAGACTGTCGGCCTGGTTAACGTTGTGAATGCCACAGACCAGTTCCGGAAGTTATCGGGGATGCTGGCTGATGATGAAGTAATGAACAGGATCTTTAGTATCTGTAGATCAGCAGACGAGCTGAAAATGGCGGTAAATAATGGCCTGAAGATGCCGGGAACGTCAGAGACCCAGACGGTGCCAATTCCCCAAGTGACGACAGCAGCTCCGGAACAGGTAACGGGCAGTCATGCGGGTGAATCACCTGACTTCGAGACTGTGTATAATCGTTTGGGATCTAAGATCAGAGATAGACTGCTTGATATCGCACAGGAGAGTTTTAAGGACGCAATCCTGATGCCTATTTATTACTCGTATCTTCCGGAGCAGCGGGAACCGCTGGATCTTTTCCTGTCGCTGAATTCAGGAATTGAAGAGTATAAGCTGCCGCTACTGGTGTCAGCTCTGGCAGATAGATTTATCAGTGCTGGAAACTACCTTAGTAACTGGGATGGCAGATTAGATACTAAGAATGACATATTTTTCAAGCCATTTTTCGAGAAAGCGTTTGGATTGTCTGAAAGTGACAAACATCTGTTCAGGGATCAGGAGACGACAGAGCAAAATCGTGATCGCTGGGAAAGTAACGAGGATGGCATCAGGGATCGTTTTGAAGGAATGAGGGCGTGTCTGGATAATCTGGCAATTTACGTGTAGGATTCTCGACAGATCCTGAGAACAGAGAAGGAATGGGCGGATGAAACTGGAATACAGTAATTATTTTGACAGAAGTGAATACGGACTGCCGTATGGTTCCGGGCTCGAGGAGACCTATGGGTATCTCAGATGGCTGGATTTGTTTTTAGATAGCTATCTCCTGTCCGTCAATGAGAACGCACAGGAGACGGCTGCAGATATCAGGGAGCTGCTGATCCGGGGAGAAGAGTATCTCAAGTCCCGGTGCAAGGCATCTATGGGTATGCCGATGGAACTGCGCGGAGGGATCAGCCTGTCGAATCTGGCAGCGGAGTCCGGATTGTCCGGATTCTCGTTCTTCTGCCTGCTACTGGCGGCTGCACCGGAGCTGGATACAAGATATGTACAGGTCTATCAGACATTACAGGAGAAATATGGCGGACAGGGATGCGCGACATTCGAGCTGGCTTTGCGGCTGTATGCTATGTATGCCGGAGAAGAGGAATTTGAGCTCATATCGGAACAGATGCAGATGGTCAAAAATAGCTTTTTGTTTCTGACCTGCAAAGCCGAGACGACCGGTTCCGGGCTGCTGGATGGTTTTGTGCTATCCGGGCAGGCTGTCATGCTGATCAGGGGAAATGCCGGAATGCCGCGGACGTTGTGGCCGCTGTGTATGGAGGCAGACGCTGATTATCTGCCGGAGATGATCGATGACAGAGACTACCGGACGAAGCTACAGGAGGTTCTGTCATTTCAGGATGAAGGCGTCATACAGATCGTTGGAAAACCTCTGTGTGGCAAGAAACTGCTGATCGCGTCCGCATTGGGGCAGACACCTGCCTTATTTGTAGAACTGCCGCGTTTAAACGGACTGGATGCGAAGCACAGAGCCGGTGTATTAAATGAGATACTGGTCAGATGCCGGCTGCTGCATGAACAGCTTGTACTACTGCATGCAGATCTCTCGGAGGGTGCGCATGTAGAAGCCACGACGCTGATCGATCTGTGTCTGCAGGTCGTTGACCGCGTCATACTGACATCAGAGGAGACCACCGGCACGATCCGGCTGGCCGAGACGTACGATTATTATCTGTTAGAGATGGAGACACCGACGTTAAAGGACCGTATCCGGTTGTGGAGACATTTCGGTGGAGAATATGGACTGGCGGAGAGTGTCGATCCGGAGGAGTATGCGGATCAGTATAATTTTACAGCCGGACAGATCGAAAAAGCGTGTATGCTGGCCGATAAAAAGCGTCGCGCGGAGAAGAAAGAGGAGATCACCGATGAGCAGCTGCGGCGTGCGATTCGCATGCTGCTGCCGAGAGATATCGAAAAACTGGCGACAAAGATCGAACCGAAATTTACGTTTGATGATGTCCGTATGGATGAGCGTCAGAAGGAGACACTGAAGCTGGCGTGCAACCGGATGAAGTACCGCAACCGTGTGAATGATGAGTGGGGCTTCGGACAGAAGGTCACCTACGGCAGAGGTGTGAGTGTTCTGTTGTACGGACCGCCCGGCACGGGCAAGACGATGTCGGCGCAGGCCATTGCGAATGAACTGGGAATGGAACTGTACCGTGTAGATCTCTCACAGCTGGTAGACAAGTATATCGGTGAGACGGAAAAGAATCTGAACCGGGTATTTGACTGTGCCAAGGATGGGAATTTTATCCTGTTTTTCGACGAGGCGGATTCGTTGTTTGCCAAAAGAACAGAGATATCCAGCTCGAATGATAAATATGCCAATAATGAGGTCGCATTCCTGTTGCAGAAGATCGAGGAATTTGACGGTTTTATCATACTGGCTACGAATGTGTACAACAATTTTGACCCGGCATTTATCCGAAGGATCACCTATTGTATCCTGATGGAAAAGCCAGAGCCGCAGACGCGGGTCGAGATGCTGCGGGGGATGCTGCCGCCGCAGACACCGGTCGATCCGAATCTTCAGTTGGAAAATATGGCGAATAATTTTGAACTGACAGGCAGTGAGATGAAGTCTGTGTTATACGGTGCGGCATTTATTGCGATCAGCAA
>JBNMHW010000044.1:0-22191 GCA_050872965.1 bacterium
AATTATACCATATATAGCGGTTTTATGCACTTTATTCAATTTTCAATCTACGATTTTCTATGTTAATTACCCCTTGGAGGGGTGAATAACCAGTTTTAAATGATCAAATCTATCTTCTATCTAGTTTTCAGACAGTCTGGCGGGGGTGCTCTTGTACGATTTGGAGGCACAGCGGAAGGTGCTGGATGCGGATATATATGAGAATTATCTGAAGGTGTTTGCCCACCGGCTGAGATTCGCAGATCAGGATGTGCTGAATGCAGTTTTTTACCAGTGCGTCAAGTATGTGGAACAGAAGAAATACAATCTGTATATTCTGGATCTTAATGACATGAGCGTTGCGGAGCGGCATGTGTGTCTGAAGCAGGCTGCGATCCTGCATTATAATGGAAGCCACAAGCCCTGGAACAGTAATTACAGCCAGTTATGTGCGGAATTGTTCTGGAAGCAGGCAAATGAGATCGTGGGGGATACCGGACAGTATGAAGCGCTGAAGTGTTCACAGAAGAATGCCAGACAGCGGTTTTTGAGATGGAAGAGGAAAAAGAAGAGTGAAGCAGATCAGCATACGGATAGCAAATCGCACAGTTCAGGTGGCATATAATCATGAGGCGTTAAAGGAATTCTGCAGAGAGTATCTCACAGCAGACGGTACACAGGCAGATGCTGCCATCCGGATTGAACCGGAGATGCTCGCGGAGGAGCGCAGAAAAAGCATCCGGAACGCTGAAAAAGAAGGGACTCCGGTAGTGACCTATCCGGATGCAGAATATGAGATCACCGCGGCGAACCGCCTTGTTGCAGAAGCGCTCATTGACTTTGATATTCTGCTGATGCATGGCTCGGCAGTTGCGGTAGGGCAGCAGGCATTTATTTTTACGGCAAAGAGCGGTACCGGCAAATCTACCCATGTGTCTTTCTGGAAGGAGCTGCTGGGGGATCAGGCAGTTGTGGTAAATGATGATAAACCTTTTCTGGAGATAAATAGCGGGGGTGTCACGGTGCATGGCTCTCCCTGGTGCGGAAAAGAGGGAAAAAATACCAATTGCAGTGTTCCGCTGCGGGCGATCTGTATGCTAAGGCGCGGGAGAGAAAACCGGATACAGGAGCTTTCATTTGAGGAGGCACTGCCGAGTCTGATGTCACAGATCTACCGGCCGCAGAAACCGCTTCTTATGAGCCGGACGATGGAGCTGATCGGGCAGATGCGTGACAGCGTGCGTTTTTATTGGCTGGAATGTCTGCCGCAGCGACAGGCAGCAGCATTGGCATATGGGACGTTGTATGAGGTGGGCGAATAATATGGAATCGGTGATCGGAGAGGAACTGCGCAAAAATGGCGTAGTCGTAACCAGAACGGAAGGTGACAGTATGTGGCCGCTGCTTAGAAATCACAGGGATGTGGTTGTGATCGAGCGCGTGGCAGAGGGAGAGCGTCTACATAAATACGATGTTGCCTTGTATCGCAGAGATGAACAGAGTACGTATACGCTTCACCGTGTGCTGAAGGTACGCGGCAATGATTATGTGATCTGTGGGGATAACCGTTGGAGGCGGGAATACGGAATCACGGACAGACAGGTGTATGGACGTTTGACTGAGCTTCAACGAAATGGGAAACGGATCAGAACGATAGATTTGTCATACCGTTGTTATGTACATCTGTGGTGCGATCTGTTCTATATGAGGGCGCTGATTGTGCTGGTGAAGGATGTACCGCGTCTGGGACGCAGACTATGGAAGAAAATAAGGACTGGGAAAATCGAATGTCAGGATTGAATATAGAGAAACATCAATTAGATTATTTATATGTGCTTCGCACTGCGGTCAGACAGGAGAGGCTGGATGCCCGCCGGGTGGAAACGATTGATCCGGGCGCATTATTTCAGATGGCATTTGAGCAGGCGCATGCGGCGTTGTTCTATCAGTGTTTTCTGGACAGCGGACTTGCTGTGCCTGAACAGATCGCTGCAGGCTGCAGGCTGGAGATGGATCATGGGATTCATAGGGAAGCGCTCATGAATGTGGAGAGGGGCAGGATCTTTGCTTATCTGGATGAACAGCAGATCTGGCATTGCCCGCTAAAGGGGATCGTAATACAGCAACTCTATCCCATGCTGGGAATGCGCTATTCCGCAGACAATGATATACTGATCGATCCGAAGGGCTGCAGAAAGCTCAGGGACTTTATGAAAAAGAGAGGCTATAAGGTCAATACCTATGGCAGCTCCCATCATGATGTTTATATCAAAAATCCGTCCTATCATTTTGAATTTCACAGGAGACTGTTGTCGCATCTGCTATCCGGAAATGCGGCGAACCGCTATTTTGAGACCGTAGAGGAACGATTTGTGCGTGACGAGGAGCATCCATACGACTGCAGACTGTCAAACGAAGATTTTTATCTGCATATGATCACGCATATGTACAATCATTTTATATCAACGGGAACAGGGCTCAGAAGTGTGGTAGATATCTATTATTATTGCAGACAATATTCCATGAATGAAGCATATGTTGACCGGAAACTTGATGAATTCGGTATGATGGAATTTGCGCAGGCAGTAAGGAATATTGCAGAGAGACTGTTCGGGGAGACTGCTTGTGGAGCAGAGGCGTGGAGTGCATACGAACTGGAAATACTGGACTACCTGTTTCATTCAGGGGTCGGTGGAAGCATGGAGATATATGCGCGAAATATGCTGAAACAGTGCAGGGCAAGATCCCGAACGGTCTGGGGCGCAAAGGTACGTTATGTCTGGATGCGTTTGTTCCCGAGCATGGATTATTATGAAACGGATCATCCGTTTTTGTACCGGCACAAGATATTGATCCCCGGTTTTGTGGTATATCGGCTGCTTCGCGCGATTTTTGTCTACCATAAGCCAAGATTGGAGTTCGGCGTGTTAAACGAGTCCGAAGAAGGATAGGAAGAGGTTGCAATGAAACAGATGGTGGCACAGATGCGTTTCCTGTTTAACAGGAAGCAGAAGAGACAGATACTGGGCCTTTTTGTGTATATGCTTGTCAGCTCTATATTGGAAGTAATGGGAGTTTCCTTTGTGGTTCCTCTTATGACGGCGATTCTCAGACCGGAGTTCGTGGAGCAGAATGCATGGATTGCTTCTTTTTGCAGGGTCGCCGGTATTCCGGGACATAAGGCATTTGTGCTCTGGTGTATTGTGCTCCTGATTGGAATCTATATCATGAAGAATCTCTTCCTGTTCTGGCAGAACAAAAAACAGTCCTATTTTCTCATGGATTGCAATTACGAGATGCAGATGCGGCTTGTGGATCTGTATCTGAATCGTTCTTATGAATTTTATCTGACAGAAAATACAAACAATATCGTACAGATCCTGTGCAGCGATCTGGGAAGAACCTTTGATCTGCTTGGCAGTGCGCTGAGGATGCTCACTGAGATCGTGATAAGCTGGTTTGTTATCGTGGCAATTTTACTGATCAACCCACAGATGACCCTGTGCGCGGTGCTTACATTGGGAATCGTAATGTTTATCGTGTATCGGTGGATCAAGCCACGCGTCAATATGCTTGGAAGGGAAGGCGTTGAGCGGTTTATCGCGCGTAATAGCTGGATTATGCAGGGCTTGCGCGGAATCAAGGAAGTGAAGTCTCTGCATTCTGAGGAATACATGCTCGGCGAGATAAGCAGGCAGGCACAGGCAATCCGGAGGGTGGATAAGAAGCGTGCCGTGCTTGGCAGTGTGCCGCGGCTTTTGATTGAAACCGCATGCGTATGTACGCTGCTGGCTTATCTGGCGATCATGCTGCTGTTTGATGCCGACTCAGACACATTGATTCCGGCTATGGGGGCATTTGCGATGGCGGCAATCCGCCTGATGCCGGCTGCGAATCGGATAGTTGCAGCTCTTTCCAATATTTCTTATAACCGGCATTCGTTAGAGCGCGTGGTGGACGCTCTGCAGCAGGGAGAGGCGAACCGGGAGGGAGATTATGGCGTCCTTCCGATCAGAAATACAGGGTCTGAGGGTGAAGAACAAGCTGCCATCTGTGTGAGAGATTTGAGCTATTCCTATCCGGGATCTCAGAAAAAGGTGTTAGACAATGTGTCAATGACGATCCCAGTCGGTGGGATGACCTGCATTATTGGAGAGTCCGGTGCAGGAAAGACGACGCTGGTAGATCTGATTCTTGGATTACTCAGGTGTCAGGAGGGCGAGATCTATATCCGGCAGAAGGGTAGAGCCGGGGCGTGCAGGATCGGTTATATTCCGCAGGCTTCGTTTATGCTGGATGATACGATTCGTGCCAATATCGCGTTTGGGATACCGGCGCGGTTTACAGATGAAGAAAAAATATGGGATTGCTTGCAGCGGGCCGAATTGGAACCATTCGTGAGGAGTCTGCCGGAGCAGTTGGATACGAAGATAGGGGAGCAGGGCATCCGGCTGTCAGGCGGACAGAGACAGCGGCTGGGCATTGCGCGTGCACTGTACAGAGAGTGCGAGATCATGATTCTGGATGAGCCTACCGCTGCGCTTGATCAGAAGACAGAGTCGATGGTGCTGGAGTCGATCACAAAGCTAAGAGGGCAAAAGACTTTTATCATCGTTGCGCATAATCCCACCACCATTGCAGCGTGTGAGACGATATACGAAGTCGCCGATGGACAGGTCAGACTGTATAAGGGCTGATGTCCGCATATGCTGCGGATCGGTTTATTTGTTACCGTTTTTTCGGAATACCCATAGTCCGCTTAGGAGATAGTTGCTGATAATGACCAGAATGTTTACGGCCAGCTTTGAAATCCACTTGTCGCAGTGCATTCTGGAAACAGCCAGATACATCAACAGCATATCTGCGATTCCGGTAAGCAGCCGTGCACCCATAAATTCGGCAAATTCAGGCATCCATGTACGGAGTTTCCAGCTATGGCTTTGAAAGACCCATATTTTATTGGTTACAAATGCGACCAGCACAGCGATGCACCATGCGATCACATTCGCCCACATATAATACATATGGACCAGATCAGTGAAAAGTCTGAAACAGAGCAGATTGACGATCGTGGTTACTAAGCCGAAAATGCCATATAATATCAATTCTTTTATACGATTTCTGTTTATCATTTTTCTTTCCTGCTAGTTAAACATTAAAAACGTCTGCCGGGATGTGCGGTCTTTGAAATAATTGTGACAGCTCCCGATACTGTTATCGTACAGCATATACGATTCATTGTACAGATTCATTATGCATAAGGAATGAAACCTTGCCAATCATGCGTGCGGGAAGTATAATGGCGTTGAAACCAGCGGAACAGATCAGAATGATCAGAACAATTCAGGACAGAGCAGATGGATGATCAGATGAACAATCAGATACATAATCAGTTATTACATATTAAAAGTAAAAAATACAGGGCAGCGGCGTCGCTGTGTATCGTCGCAGTGATTCTGGCATGCACCGGTCTGGTGCCAGCATTTGCACAGAAGACGACCCAGCAGAAGCTGGAGGAATCCAAAGAAGAAGTGCAAAAGCTGCAGGAGCAGTCAAAGGCAGCCAAAGAAAAGCTGGATCGGGCCAAGCAGAAGGAAAACGCGATCAGTGAGAGACTGGATGAGCTGAATGACCAGTTGGAAGATGTACAGCAGAGTCTGGAGGATCTGGACACACGCATCACGCAGAAAAACGACCAGATTGAGGCGACAAAGCAGGAACTGGATGAGATGGAGCAAAAACGCGAGGAACGTTATGAAGCGATGAAGATCCGGATCCGGTTCATGTATGAGCATTCGGACAGCTCGCTGCTCGATTCACTGCTGGGGGCAGGCTCGATGAGCGATTTTTTAAACCGGGTGGAGTATTTCTCGCAGGTTGTGGATTATGACAGGGATCAGTTACAGCAATATCAGGAACTGCTCATCGGGTTGAATGAAAAACAGGAAAACTATGAGGCGCAGAAGGATGAACTGCTGGCACTTCAGGATGAGCAGAAGACGCAGCAGGAAAAGCTCACAACGCTGGTCGCTGATGCGAGAACGGATCTGAAAGCGGCCGGAGCAGCGACTTCAGACGCATCGGAAGAACTCGGAGATCTGAACGGACAGTTGTCTGCTGAAAAGGAGAATCAGGAGATCCTCACTGCCCAGCTCGAGTACGAGAAAAAGTTAGAGGAACAGAAGGCGGCAGAGGATCGTGCGCGCATGGAGGAGATCAAGCGGCAGGAGGAAGAACTGCGCCGTCAGCGTGAAGAGGAGCAGCGCCGACGCGAAGAAGAGGAGAAACGTCGTCAGGAGGCGGCGGATAATGGCGAGGATGCACCGGAACCGTCAACAGGCGATGCGTATCCGGCGAGTGCAGAGGATCTCGAACTCATGGCATGCATCATTCAGTGCGAGGCAGAGGGAGAGCCTTATGCGGGCAAGCTGGCGGTCGGCAGTGTCGTGATGAACCGTGTCGCGAGCAGCAGTTTTCCCAATACGATCATGGGTGTCATCTATCAGAGCGGGCAGTTCTCTCCGGTGGCGAGCGGACGTATGGCGGCGAGACTGGCGGCAGGTGCCAATAGCGAGTGCAGACAGGCGGCACAGGAGGTACTGAACGGTAATATCACGGTTCCGTACCTGTATTTCAGACGTGACAACGGCACAATCGACGGATATGTGCTGGGTCATCATGTTTTTTATTAAATGTTTATAAATTTAGTTGCAAATGAGTTTTGTTCATGGTACAATCTACCTACAGGGCTCGTAAAGAGCATTTTATTTTTCAAGTGATTGTTAAAAAATTAACAGTTAATAAACGAAAAGGAGACAAAAAAATGGCAAACAAAGTAGTTATCGCATCAGCATGCCGTACTGCAATCGGCAAAATGGGCGGCGCTCTGAGCAACACTCCCGCTGCAGAGTTAGGCGCAATCGTTATCAAAGAGGCAATCAAGCGTGCAGGTGTGAAACCTGAGCAGGTTGACGAAGTACTTATGGGATGTGTAATTCAGGCAGCACAGGGACAGAACGTAGCTCGTCAGGCATCCATCAAGGCAGGTTTACCGATCGAGGTTCCCGCAGTTACATTAAACGTAGTATGTGGTTCCGGTCTGAAGTGTGTCAATGAGGCAGCTGCTCAGATTCTTTCCGGCCAGTCAGATATCGTTGTTGCAGGTGGTATGGAGAACATGTCAATGGCTCCCTACGCTTTGACCAAGGCTCGTTTCGGATATCGTATGAACAATGCAACGATCATCGATACCATGGTAAACGATGCATTGACAGACGCTTTCAATCAGTATCATATGATGATCACTGCTGAGAACGTATGTGATAAGTATGGAATTACCCGTGAGGAATTAGATGAGTTCTCAGCAAACAGCCAGCAGAAGTGCGAGGCAGCTATCGCAGCAGGCAAGTTTGATGATGAGATCGTTCCTGTACCGGTTAAGGTTAAGAAGGAAATGGTTGACTTTGTAAAGGATGAGGGACCTCGTCCGGGAACTACCGCAGAGTCATTAAGCAAGTTAAGATGCTGCTCAGGCAAGAAGGACGGACTTGTTACCGCAGGTAACGCTTCCGGTATCAATGATGGTGCTGCAGCAGTCGTTGTAATGAGCGAGGAGAAGGCAAAAGAGTTAGGTATCACTCCTATGGCTACATGGATCGCAGGCGCACTTGGCGGAGTAGAGCCCGAGATCATGGGTGTCGGACCTGTCGCTTCTACAAAGAAGGTTCTCGCTAAGACCGGACTTAGCATCGATGACTTTGATCTGATCGAGGCTAACGAGGCATTCGCTGCACAGTCTATCGCAGTTGCAAGAGATCTGAAGTTCGATATGAGCAAGGTAAACGTAAACGGTGGTGCGATCGCACTCGGACATCCGGTAGGAGCTTCCGGATGCCGTATCCTGGTTACTCTGTTACACGAGATGCAGAAGAGACCTGAGGCTAAGAGAGGTCTGGCTACATTGTGTATCGGTGGCGGAATGGGATGCTCTACGATCGTTGAGAAATATGAGCAGTAAGAACCCAGTTTCGATGAGAAGATAACGAGCAGATTTATCTGCAGAGTTATCTGAGCATTAGAAACGTTCATGTACACGAGTAAGTAGCCTGATAAGGCGGATTACGAGCGTACATAGGATTGCGGGAATGCGCAGCATGAAGCAATCCGTGGGTTCTTGCAGAACTAACTTAATACAAAATATAAGGAGGATCTATCAAATGAAGGTAGGCGTAATTGGTGCAGGTACCATGGGACAGGGCATTGCCAAGGCATTCGCTCAGGTTGACGGATATGAAGTAGCACTCTGCGATATCAAGCAGGAGTGGGCTGAAGGCGGCAAGGATAAGATCGCTAAAGGCTATGCAAGATTAGTAGAAAAAGGAAAAATGACACAGGAAGCTGTAGACGGCATCCTTGCAAAGATCACTCCCGGTTTAAAGGAGAACTTATGCGCAGACTGCGATCTGATCGTAGAGGCAGCATTTGAGAACATGGAAGTAAAGAAGACCACATTCGCAGAGCTTGACAAGATCGCTAAGCCTGAGTGCATCTTCGCTTCCAATACATCCAGCCTTTCCATCACAGAGATCGGAAACGGCCTGACACGTCCGATGATCGGTATGCACTTCTTCAACCCTGCAGACCGTATGAAACTCATCGAGGTGATCGCCGGTGTGAACACACCTGTTGAGACTGTAGATGCGATCAAGAAGATCTCTGTAGAGATCGGCAAGACTCCGGTACAGGTTAATGAGGCAGCTGGTTTCGTAGTAAACCGTATCCTTATCCCGATGATCAACGAGGCAGCTTTCATCAAGATGGAAGGTGTATCTGATATCGCCGGTATCGACACAGCTATGAAGCTCGGTGCAAACCATCCGATGGGACCCTTAGAGTTAGGTGATTTCGTAGGACTGGATATCTGCTTGGCTATCATGGATGTACTTTACAATGAGACAGGTGACAGCAAGTATCGTGCATGTCCGCTGATCCGCAAGATGGTTCGCGGCGGCAACCTTGGTGTAAAGAGCGGCAAGGGATTCTATGTATACAACGCTGATCGTACAAAGACCCCTGTTGATGCACAGTAATCAATGAAATAATTTATGGGCTTTCGCTATGCGGAAGCCCACTTATAATAATAATTCAAAGGAGTGTAAATCATGGACTTTTCTTTAGACAAAAAGCATGAAATGGCCCGCTCTTTATTCAAAGAGTTCGCTGAGACAGAAGTAAAGCCCCTCGCACAGGAGACAGACGAGACAGAAGCTTTCCCGGCTGAGACCGTTGCTAAGATGGGTAAATATGGATTCATGGGTATCCCGGTTCCCAAGGAGTATGGTGGACAGGGCTGTGATCCTTTGACATATGTAATGTGTGTTGAGGAGTTATCTAAGGTTTGCGGTACTACAGGTGTTATCGTATCTGCACATACTTCACTGTGTATCGATCCGATCATGACCTACGGTACAGAAGAGCAGAAGCAGAAATATGTTCCCGCACTGGCTAAGGGCGAGAAGATCGGTGCTTTTGGTCTGACCGAGCCCGGCGCAGGTACTGACGCTCAGGGATGCCAGACAAAGGCTGTATTAGATGGTGATGAGTGGGTTCTGAACGGATCTAAGTGCTTCATTACCAACGGTAAAGTCGCTGATGTATATATCGTGATCGCGATCACCAGCATTACCGAGGACAAGAGAGGACGCAAGAAGAAGAACTTCTCTGCATTCATCGTTGAGAAGGGTGCTCCCGGATTCTCATTCGGTACAAAAGAGAAGAAGATGGGTATCCGCGGATCTTCTACATATGAGCTGATCTTTGAGGATTGCAGAATCCCCAAGGATGCATTACTCGGACCCGAAGGAAAGGGATTCCCGATCGCAATGCATACACTGGATGGCGGACGTATCGGTATCGCTGCTCAGGCACTTGGTATCGCAGAGGGCGCTTTAGAGCGTACCATTGCTTACACCAAGGAGAGAAAGCAGTTCGGTCGTGCGATCGCTGCACAGCAGAATACACAGTTCAAGCTGGCTGACATGGCTGCCAGAATCGATGCTGCGAAGTTCTTAGTATACAGAGCTGCTATGGCAAAGGCTACACAGAAGGTATATTCTGTAGAGGCTGCAAAGGCTAAATTATTTGCTGCTGAGACCGCTATGGCTGTTACTACCGAGTGCGTACAGTTATTCGGTGGATACGGATATATCAGAGAGTACGACGTAGAGCGTATGATGCGTGATGCTAAGATCACCGAGATCTACGAGGGAACTTCAGAAGTTCAGCGTATGGTTATCTCAGGCGCTCTGTTAAAATAGTCGTGATTTTGAGTCAATCCGCATCGAAAAAAGAAAAGGAGAAAAAAATACATGAAAATCGTAGTATGTATTAAACAGGTTCCCGATACCAAGGGCGGCGTAAAGTTCAACCCCGACGGAACACTTGATAGAGCAGCTATGCTTGCAATCATGAACCCGGATGATAAAGCCGGATTAGAGGCAGCACTTAGAATCAAAGAGCAGACTGGTGCAGAGGTTACAGTATTGACCATGGGTCTTCCCAAGGCTGATGATGTACTTCGTGAGGCTCTGGCTATGGGCGCAGACAATGCGATCCTCGTTACAGACAGAGTATTAGGCGGAGCTGATACATGGGCTACATCTACTACTATCGCAGGCGCACTTCGCAACATCGATTATGATCTGATCATCACAGGTCGTCAGGCAATCGATGGAGATACCGCACAGGTTGGACCTCAGATCGCTGAGCATTTAGGACTTCCGGTTATCTCATACGCTGAGGACATCAAGATCGATGGCGACAGCGTGATCGTAAAGCGTCAGTATGAGGACAGATATCATATGTTAAAGGCTAAGATGCCTTGCCTGATCACTGCATTATCTGAGCTGAACACACCCAGATACATGACTCCCGGCGGAATCTTCGATGCTTATGACAAAGAAGTAACTGTATGGGGCAGAGCAGACTTAAAGGATGTTGATGATTCCAACCTTGGACTGAAGGGATCACCGACCAAGATCGCTAAGGCTTCTGACAAGGTGCGTAAGGGTGCCGGTGAGAAGGTAGCGCTCGATCCGACAGAGTCAGTTGCATACATCATGAGCAAATTAACCGAGAAACACGTTATCTAATAAAAGGTGGTGAAACGAAATGGGTTTAGAAGAATATAAGGGCGTATATATCTACGCACAGCAGGTAGACAACGAGATCAGCTCTATCGCATATGAGCTGCTTGGAAAAGGAAAAGAGCTGGCAGCAGATTTAGGAACTGACGTTACCGCTGTCCTTCTTGGATCAAATGTAAAGGGATTATGCGATAAGCTCGCTGAGTACGGCGCAGACAAGGTTATCGTAGTTGACGATCCTGAATTAGAGACATACAGAACAGAGCCTTATGCACATGCACTGGCATCTGTGATCAATGAGTATAAGCCTGAGATCATGTTAGTAGGCGCAACCGCTATCGGACGTGACCTTGGACCTACCGTATCTGCAAGAGTAGCAACAGGTCTGACCGCAGACTGTACTGTTCTTGAGATCGGTGATTTCCCGTTAGTAGCAGCTCCCGGCAAGGAAGCAGATCAGAAGCACAATCAGCTGCTGATGACCCGTCCTGCATTCGGTGGTAACACGATCGCTACGATCGCCTGCCCGGACAACAGACCTCAGATGGCTACCGTTCGTCCCGGTGTAATGCAGAAGATCGATCCGATCCCCGGCGCAAAGGCAGAGATCATCGAGTACAACCCCGGATTTACTCCGAACAACAGATATGTTGAGATCCAGGAAGTCGTAAAGGCTGTTGGACAGGTTGAGAATATCATGGACGCTAAGATCCTCGTATCCGGCGGACGTGGAGTAGGCAGCGCAGAGAACTTCAAGATGTTACAGGATCTGGCTGACGCTCTCGGCGGAATGGTCAGCTGCTCACGTGCAGTTGTAGAGAACGGCTGGTTAGCTCAGGATTATCAGGTAGGACAGACCGGAAAGACCGTTCGTCCGAACGTATACTTTGCAATCGGTATCTCAGGTGCTATCCAGCACGTAGCAGGTATGGAAGAGTCTGATCTGATCATCGCGATCAACAAAGATGCAGACGCTCCGATCTTTGATGTAGCTGATTACGGTATCGTAGGAGATCTGAACAAGATCGTTCCCGCTCTGACTGAGGCTATCAAGGCAAACGCTGCAAAATAATCGATCATACATCATTCAATATGTATAATTTTTTGCCATATGCACATGCTCCTGTAAAGGAGTGTGATGTATATGGCAAAATTTATTTATCGGGTATTTCTGGTGCTGGTGATCATAGGTGCCGTGTGGGGCGGCGTGCATTATCTGATGGGTGTGCGTTCCGGAGAGTCGCTGCAGCGAGGCGTGGAGATGGTCAGCAATCTGAAGGAGAACCTGTGTTGTGGGTAACTGGATCAAAA
The DNA here is from genome assembly GCA_050872965.1 of bacterium. GTDB lineage: Bacteria > Bacillota > Clostridia > Lachnospirales > Lachnospiraceae > W0P33-017. The sequence continues at coordinate 12,435 of JBNMHW010000044.1, forward strand.
CGGCGGTGATCGGTGTGATCATATTTTTCGGTTCCAGTTTCTCAATCATGGCATTTCATAATGATATCGGGCTGGTGGATCTGTTTGCCCAGATCTATGAGCAGGTGATCGGCTATGAGCCGGGACAGATCGGTGGCATGGAGATCGGGTATTCCGTCGGGCTGGCCGCCGGAATCCTCGTATTTTTTAATCATTTCAGCCTGAAAAAGAGAGAGAATGATCCGACGCCGCTGCAGGTAGAGATGAGCAAATATGAGCAGGATATCGAGGATACGATCGAACGGATCAGCAAAAAAGAGCAGGAGCGTGGCAAATGAGCGTATCCGGATGCATGGCCTGGCTGGCGTGGTTTGCCTTCGGGATCGCAGCAGGATCTGCTACGACAGCAGGTGTATTTGCTTTTTTAATGAAGATCGGTATCTATCCGCGTATGATCGGGACGAGCCATACGATCCGGGTATTGGCATTTTATGAGTGGATGATCATTGGCGGGATCATCGCCGGTGGCTTCTATTCGGTATATCCGGAACTTACACTGCACGTTGGGAGCTGGTTTGTCGTTCTCTGGGGTGCGTGTGCAGGCATCTATGTCGGATGCGTGGCCGCGGCGTTATCGGAAGTGCTGAATGTATTTCCGGTATTGTTCCGGCGGCTGCATGTAGACAGTGGGATGCCTTTTTACATGGTCATGATGGCGTGCGGCAAGATGTGTGGCGCGTTTTGGTATTTTCTGCACGGATTGCAGCCATAAACAGAATAAAAATGGAAAAAAAATGCCCCCTGTGCTATACTGTAACGAGTAAATGCACAGGGGGAAATTGTTATGCATGTAGAATTAGCCAGACAGAGCATAGTGATCAAATGCAATCTGGAAGCATCGATCATGACCGGCAATTATGAGATGTACTATGCCGCCGGTCTGCTCGCACAGCTCATGAACCGTGAGATCGCAGCAGATATTCGGCCAGAAGCGCTGCATGATCTCGTACATGGCTGGCTCAACGACTTTACACCCGCAGACGGGCATGAAGAGCATCTTGCACATATGCTGAAATATTACCATCCGGATCCGGACCGCTACGACGAACAGATGGCCCGGCTCTTGCAGATGGGACTGCATGAACAGCGTATGTGGGAGCGTTTTACGTAGCCAGATCGAGCTGCTGCATCGTGCCGACACCGCCGTTCTCGTAGAGAAACATACCGGTCTGGCGCACCACAGCGTTTGTCTGATTCTTATGGTCATTCATGGAAAATTCGGTTCCCTGAGCGCCGAGATAGATCGCGCCGACACCGGCTTTTCCGAGTCCGACGAGCACATCCTTGCCGGATGCGTCCTTACTCCAGATGAGCAGCTTGTCAAAGATCTCATCTGCCTCATCGATCCACCCATTTCCGTCGCTGTCATATTTTGCGAGTTCTTCAAAACCATTTCCACTCATGGCACCGAACAGTTCGCTGCCATCATTGATCTTGCCATCTCCGTTTTTATCGAGCGCCAGAAAGCCGCTGCCCGGTCCAAGCTGTGAGATCGCTTCGTCATGACCATCCGCATCCAGGTCAAAATAGAATTTCTGGTCTTTTACATCCGCAGCCGGTGCATCCAGGTTGATTACGAGCGGATCCATCAGACGCGGTGCGCCAAAATTGATCGTTTCGGATGCGTATTGCGTGAATGAGCGGCTCATGGTCAGTTCTACCTGAAAATTGATCTCGCGTCCGTCAGAGGTCTTTACCGTTCCTTCGGTGGAAAATGAAGTCGTTTCCTGCTCAGAATAATAGAATTCCGAGGTATACTGGCCACCGAACGGCTGCTCGGTATCGACAGAGACCAGTTCATCCGAATCTGCGATACGCGTGTCCCTGCCAAAGAGCAGATCGAGCAGATAATTCAAGGTTTGCTCACGGATTTTTGTCAGATTCTGCAGATTGTCCGCACGCCTGATACGCTGCGGGCTGGTTATCTTCTGACTGGATCGAAACTGATCGAACAGATTGTTTGAAAAGCTGGTATTTCCCTTGGAACCGCCGTAGATGGCGTGTCCATCGGATGTGTCCTGCGTGCCTGATGTGACACCGGATTTATTACCCCATGTCACCAGAGACTGTGAGGACCGCGTGCGCGAAGAGTAACTACGGCTTCCCGACATCGCGATATTACTTGATTGAATAATCAAACTATCACTCCTTTTTTTAAATCAGAAGACCGTCCCTGGTTCCATTCTGTTTTTGTATAATTTTATCCGGATATGATAACTATCGGTAGATTTGTGGAAAAAGTTTAGTGCCGCAGGTATGAAAAGTGAATAATCATGCATAATAGTGGCAGAGAAAATGATCACAGAGGAGTGGATATCATGATGAAAAAGGATACGCTGCCGCCTGAAAAGCAGATGCAGCAAAAGGAATACAATGAATATGTCAAACAGGTGACTCCGACTTACAGTCTGGGTGGAAACATGGCAAAGGCATTTATCGTCGGCGGGGTGATCTGCTGTATCGGACAGGGGATCATCAATCTGGCGAAGGCTTATGGGGCGGATGAGGAGATGGCTCCGATGTGGTGTACGCTCGGTCTGATATTCTTAAGTGTGCTGTTGACCGGACTCAATATCTATCCGACTTTTGCAAAATGGGGTGGTGCGGGTGCGCTCGTTCCGATCACCGGATTCGCGAACAGTGTGGCGGCACCTGCGATCGAGTTCCGCGGCAGTGAAGGTAACGTGTTTGGGTGCGGAGCCAAGATCTTTACGATCTGCGGACCGGTCATATTGTACGGTATCTTTACGAGCTGGCTGCTCGGAGTCGTCTACTGGGTGTGGGGGATGTTTTGAGTTGGGATTATCTGAATCCACATCATATGAATTATCAGTACAATGGAAAAGATTATGAAATTAACTGCAAGGGAGGATTGCAGGATAAGGAAGAGAAGAAGTGGGAGAAGCGGAGATAATTGCATAAGGCAGATTAAATAGGCTTTCACAGTAGTATGTGTGAAAGCTTATTTATTTTGTATTAAAAATGAATACAGTAAATTATAGAATTGATACAAAGATTTTAGATAACAAAAAAATGATATTTATGATGAAATAAAAATGTGATATAGTTTACATATACATTTTTATTTGCAATTAAGGGAGAAAATATGGGTATCGGATTATTTTTGAATGATTATTATGACCTTTTGAAATTGATGTATGATAATGAAGTTATAATATTAGATGAGAAAGTGATTCCATTAACACAACAGCAGATAGCTACAACTTTGAAATGCAGCAAAATGAAGATTAATAGTATGTTTAGTGTGTTACAAAAACAGGATTTCGTTGAGCAAAAAACAAGAGGAAAGTATGTGTTGACGGATAAATCTGAAATGATAATTGAGACAATAGAAAAACTGCAATAATTACAGATAAGGAGCAAGTTAATATGCCTACATTGGAGTGGATAGGAAAAGATAAGGTAATAAATCATCATAATGATGTGCCATATAAAGTTCTTGAACGCAAGTACAGTTATGATGAAGATGGCGTGCATAAAAATGATGATATTCACAGTGAGAACATGATTATACATGGCGATAATTTAGAGGCATTAAAATCGCTTTTGCCACAGTATGAGGGGAAAATAAAATGTATCTATATTGATCCACCTTATAATACTGGAAACGAAGGTTGGATTTATAACGATAATGTAAATGATCCTAAAATAAAGAAGTGGCTCGGAGAAGTAGTAGGTAAAGAAGGCGAAGATTTGTCAAGGCATGATAAATGGTTATGTATGATGTATCCGAGATTGGTGTTGTTACAAAAATTGTTGGCAAATGATGGAGCTATTTTTATCAGTATAGATGGAAATGAGTATGCAAATTTAAAGTTGATATGTGATGAAATATTTGGAACTTCGAATTATGTAGATGCCATTTCATGGTTTAAAAAGGCATCACCTTCAAATGATGCACATTTTTTTAGTAATGATGTAGAATACATATTGGTTTATTGTAAGGATAAGTTGAAATGGAAACCTCATAGATTACCACTTAATCAAAAACAATTGTATCGGCCATTTCATTAAGAAGAAAATTAGAGAATGAAGCAGTTGAAGAGCAGAAAAATGGAGGAAGGTATATCAGACCGATAGTTTTATTTCAGGCCCAGCCTAGAACCAATGATGACAGTACAACCTATGATAAGATAAAGCATACTCTTATTGATATGGGAATATCAGAATCAGAAATTGCAATAAAGACTGCAGATAGAGACGAGTTGAAAAATATAGAATTAAGTAGCCCTGATTGTAGCATCAGATATATCATTACAGTTAATGCATTAAAGGAAGGATGGGATTGTCCATTTGCATATATATTGGCAACAGTTGCGAATAGAACATCCAGTATAGATGTAGAACAGATTTTAGGAAGAATTCTCAGACTTCCTAATACGAGAAAGAATGAAAGAGAAGTATTGAATCTTTCGTATGTTATTACATCATCAAATGCCTTTTATGCAACACTCGACAAGGTAGTAGCAGGACTTAATGCAGCCGGCTTTACAAGTAAAGATTATCGTATAGATGATTATATGGAGCAGGATACTGAATTCCCAGGGGAACAAGTTGGCAATATACAGACAGAGTTGAAGTTAGATACTGATGTAACTGATGATACAAATAATGTGTTGGATGAGATAGATTCTTTAAATGTAGATTTTGTAAGGGAGCAAATATCACCATTCGTAAATAATGAAAATATGGAATCACAGAGTCAATCTGAGGTTAGTGATGCGGTAACAGATATGCTTGACCATGCAAAAATACAGAATGAATTATATTGGAAAGACTTTGAGGAGACAGAAGAATACGTTCCAGTACCACCAGAGGTTGGAAATAAGATGAAACATTACAAAATAAATCAGTTATATGCTAGTGAAGCCGGACAGTTAGAGATACCTCAATTTATGATAGAAACAGGCAGATCTCTGTTTTCTGAACATGAGCATCAGGTATTAACAAAAGAAAATCTGTATGCAGGATTTTCATTATTAGATAAGGATACTGTAATTGATTTTGACAGCATAGATTCAGAAATTGCAAGAATTGATATTGATGATTCAGATGCATTGCCAAAAGCATGGAAATTGCAGGGTTTTGATAGCCAAAATGTAAAACAGTGGTTTGATGAACAGCCGTCAGATAGAAAAATGCGTCTGTGCAAGGATATGATAATAAAGAAATTATCAAAGAATAATGCGATAAATGATAGAGATTTGGAGGTATATGTAGACAGGATTATTCAGAATCTTACAGAGGATCAATTAACAGATATGGAACAGACACTAGGTATCTATGTTATGAAAATTAATAAAAAAGTTAATTCACTTTTAAATGAATATGCTAAGAAAATGTTTTATGAATGGGTGGAACAAGACAAAATTTCTTGCCAGCCATCATATAAGCTGCCGAAAGAGATAAGCCCGACAGAAACAATAGCATCAATACCAAAATCACTATATAACGAAGAGGAAAAGTTTGATACCGAATATGAAAGAAAGGTAGTTATGGAATTATCCTCATTAAACAATATTAAATGGTGGCATAGAAATATGGCAAGAAAAGGATTTGCCATAAATGGTGCTGTAAACGCATATCCGGATATTATGGTGAGAACAGAAAGCGGTAAACTATTACTAATAGAAACTAAAGGTGATCAGCTTGAAAATTCTGAATCCAGAGAAAAATCCGAAACCGGAGCAAAGTGGGCAGAGATGGCTGGAAGAATGTATAAGTATTATATGGTGTTTGAAACAAAGAATCCTGGATATAATGGAGCTTATTCTTATGAGGAGTTTATGAGGATTGTTAAGGAATTGTAGAGCAGGTGAAAGATAAATATGAATTTTATAAGGGCTGAATTAATTCATAAGGCATTTCTTATGCAGCCAATTAAGGCATTTTCTTTTGTACATTATAATACGAACATAAAAGTGCGTAAAAATAATGATTGAGGTAGAGGAAATAATATGACACATTTTGTTCAAAACTATGACTACCAAGAGATAAAAGTTGGAGAGATAAATCACATTTATAAAGTCGCAAATGATTATAATTCATTTTATAAATTACCTAGGCAAGGCAGGGGAGATATTGGTGATGAATATACATATTTGCGAGCTTTTTATCGGGGACAGAGTGATATTTCATGGAAAATAATGCCAAGTATATGCAGAAATCAGGGTGTTGATGAGAGAATATCAGAAAGTGGAGATTTGTTGTTTGAAGTAATGGCATATGAGCAACATTATATACAGGCAACAAGGTTAATAGATTTCACAACAGATATAAATATTGCTTTGTATTTTGCTTGTTGTGATCATATGGATAAAGATGGTGCGATATTTATATGGTCATATTCACCATATGATCCCAAATGGATGAGAACTAAAATACAATGTGAGCTTGTTAATATTCAAAAAGATAAGCTTAGTATTCGAGATTTTGCAGAAGAACTTTTGGGCAAATACCCGGAATTGAAAGATAAGTACAGTTATATAGATGATTTTTATGCCGAGTTGGTATCTTTTTTAGATCATGGATTTATGATAATGCAGCCAAGAAGACAGCAGAAGAATAATGTTAGAATACAAAGACAAAAAGGATGCTTATATGTGTGTGGAGTGAAATTTGAAACTCCAATTGACAAAATGTGGACAAGTGTGAATGCAGGACAAAATATATTTTGTCCACACGAGGTAGTAGTACCTAGAGAATTAGATGGAGGGCATTCTTTGGTTAAGATTATTATTCCGGCTAAATTAAAAAATGCAGTAATGAATGAACTTAAAAGTAAGGGAATTACGAAAGAATATTTATTACCAGATTAGAAATGAATGTTTATTGAGAAAGAAGGTGAAACGCTAATGACTGAAGAAGAATTTAAAAAAATATTAGATGCTGAGGAAACTGATACTGTTGAATTTAAGTCTTGGATAAATGCAAGAAATATGAAAGAAATTATTTCTCTTGCTGTTGATGAATTAATAGCATTTGCAAATACTAAAGGAGGAACTGTTTACTTTGGTGTGGAAGATAAGCCAATTGAAGTTACTGGTTGTGATAGGAATTATGATGGTCAGCGTATTATTGAGGGGATTTATGATAGAACTGTGCCACCATTATTTACAGAAATATCAGACTTCGAGTATCAAGGGAAACTCGTTATCGCAATATCAGTCAAAGCAGATGGAAAGACATATACAACTACAGATGGCAGATGCCTGAAGAGATTAGGTAAAAATTCAAAACCTGCATATCCTGATGAGTTAAGTAATGTTTATTCTTCTGTACAGAATCCGGATTTTTCTGGCAGAATTATAGGCGAAAGTACTCTGGATGATGTAAATAAGTTAGAAGTGTACAGCTTGAAGGAAAAACTAAGAGTCAGGGATTCTAAATCTACATTATCTGATTTGGATGATATAGATTTTTTAAGAGACTTACAGCTCATAAAATATGACGGAGATATAGAACGACTGACTATTGCGGGTCTGCTCTTTGTAGGAAAAGAAACCTCAATTCAAAGACTGTTACCGCAGGCGGAAGTTATATATTTGCATTATTCGGCTGATAATTTAGAAGAATATGATGCAAGACTTGATTTAAAGCAGCCATTAATAAGCGTCATTGACAAGTTGACCGAGAGGGTACAAGCATACAGTAAGATAGAGAACATTCAGGTAGGATTATTCAGACTTGAGGTGGAAGATTTCCCAGAGAGAGTATTTCAGGAAGCACTTCTCAATGCGTTGTCTCATAGAGACTATCAGAGCAATGCAGCAGTTTATGTAAAACAATATCCGGATAGAATAGTTATTGAAAATCCAGGCGGATTCCTTGATGGAATTACAGAGGACAATATCATAACACATCCATCTATACCAAGGAATAAACTGATAGCAGAGACACTGCAAAATTTGAAATATGTTCAGAGAACAGGTCAGGGAGTAGATATCATCTTTAAGGACATGGTTTCAATGGGTAAGCCTTATCCAATATACAGATCGTTTAATGATGCAGTTTCTTTGACAATATTCAGTGCAATAGATAACACAGAATTTGTTAAGTTTATTACCGAAGTACAGGATAAAAACAGCAAAATTATGCCATTGGCAGAGATGATGATATTAAGACATTTAATGGACAACAGGAAAGAACAGCTATCAGAGTTATCAAGGAAAGTCCAAAAATCTCTGGATGAAACAAAAAAGTCATGCAACGAGTTGGTTGGTAGAGGATTGATTGAGATTGTTGGCAAGGAATATATGCTTACAGCAAAGGTCTATGAGGTACTAAAATCAGATGTGGAATATACAAGGGATAAAACAGTCCAGTATATCAAGGCTAAAAATATGATTTTAGAATATTTACAGACGAATGATCAGATAACGTCTGCCAAGATCCAAGAGATGTGCGGATTTACTAAACAACAGGCGAGAAGCGTCATTGATAAAATGAGGAGTGAGGGATTGATTGATATTTGCAGGAAAGGAAATAAATCATATTATGTGAGGCTTTAGTGCTTCGAGTTTTCTTTCGAGTGGATTTTGAAAAAACTCGGAAGAAAACTCGAAAGGTAAGGTTAAGATTATTTGTCACCGACACAATTCATATCGGTGATACCGCAGGTCTTATCTTCTGCGGATGTGTCGCCGTTCATGTTGTTTAAGCTGTGAGGCTTTGCTTCCTGACCTTCCAGACAGTTCATATCCTGCAGGCCACAGGTCTTGTCCTCATCATCGGTGGCACCGTTCATATTGGAGATGCCTAATTTTTCATCTTTTGCCATAATAAAAACCCTCCTGTTTTGCAAATTGTAAAAGTCCCCCGGACTCTGCTGCTACTGTAGGTATATCAACAAACGATCGAAGATACTATAGACAAAAACAGGAAATTGATAAAAGCAAACAGGCAGGTTGCGATTGATTTTTTTACATTTTTGGTGGACAATATTGCTATACATATCGAGAAAGGAGCACAGGATCATGAGTTATATCGGAAAGAAAATAGAGGCATTTGAAGCCGATGCTTATCAGAACGGCGAATTTAAAAAAGTGACGGATCAGACCGATGCGGGAAAGTGGAGGATATTTTTCTTTTATCCGGCGGATTTTACATTTGTGTGCCCGACAGAGCTGGGCGATCTGGCTGATCATTATGAGGAATTTCAGGAGGCCGGCTGCGAGATCTATTCCGTGTCTACGGACAGCCATTTCGTGCACAAAGCATGGGCGGATGCATCTGATACGATCAAAAAGATCCGTTATCCGATGCTGTCCGATGCGGCGTGGGTATTGTCCAGCCAGTTTGATGTATTAGAGGAGTCCGTCGGACAGGCGCTGCGCGGTACTTTTATCGTAGATCCGGACGGCGTGATCCAGGTGTATGAGATCCACAATATGGGTATCGGACGCAATGCGAGCGAATTGCTGCGTAAGCTGCAGGCGGCTCAGTTTGTGCGTGAGCACGGAGATCAGGTGTGCCCCGCCAAGTGGCAGCCCGGAACCAAGACGCTGAAACCGAGTCTGGATCTGGTCGGCATGCTCTGATCGGTATACGTGAGTACAAAGGAGCTTCCTGTATAATTCAAATATAGGGAATTCCAAGAAAGAAGGTTGAGAAAAAAATACCTCAGTGTAAAATAAGATTACTGACTTTGGCGGTTAGTAAAAATCTTATCAAACAGAGAGGTATCTGAAATGAATTG
>JBNMHW010000045.1:0-21883 GCA_050872965.1 bacterium
ACATACCTCGTAACGTTACTGAAAGCCGAAGGCTATATGTGCGAAGGACATATCGAGCCGAGGCTGGAGAGACAGCGAGACACCGCCGGGCAATCGGAGCAATCTGATCGGGATTCTCCTGCAATCGTAGCCGACAGCCAGATGATAAAAAATATTTGCACGCAAAAAAGAGCCGGAAACGGCTCCATGTGAATGCATATGATTATTTGTGATAGGGCTCGTGATTGCGGATCCGGCAGCTCCGGTACAACTGCTCCAGCAGGATCACCCGCATGAGCTGATGCGGAAACGTCATCGCAGAAAAGCTGACCAGCTCATCCGCACGTTTCAAAACATCGGGATGTAAACCGAGCGATCCGCCGATCACAAACGCGAGACTGCTCCTCCCGCTGACGGCAAGCTGCTCCAGATGATTCGCAAATCCGACGGAATCCCAGTCTTTTCCGTCGATTGCGAGTGCGATCACATAATCATTGTCCCTGATATTCGCCAGCAGACGTGCACCCTCTCTGCCCTTGATCTGCATTGCTTCGGTATCAGAACAGCGATCCGGTGTTTTTTCATCTGCGACCTCGACGATCTGCAGCTTACAATAACGAGACAGCCGTTTCGTATATTCAGCGATCGCGTCACGATAAAATTTTTCTTTGATTTTGCCTACGCATAATATTTTTATATTCATAAGTGATCTAAACGTTTAACTGTACCTGCATCTCTTCTTCTGCTTCCTGTCGGAATTCTTCTACCTGATCGGGACCAAGCACCGGCAGATCATCGATGGAATGTACACCGAAGCTGCGCAGAAATTCTTCTGTCGTTCCGAATAACAACGGCTTACCCGGAGCATCCAGCCTGCCAAGCTCCTGAATCAGATTGTATTCCAGCAGTTTATTGACCGCATGATCGCAGGACACGCCGCGGATCTTTTCGATCTCCACACGCGTGATCGGCTGCTTGTAAGCGATGATCGAGAGTGTTTCCAATAAAACATCGGTCAACGCCCGGTGCTTGGGCTGTTTTGCAACCCGGATCAGATACTCATACATCTCGGGCTTGGTACACATCTGATAAGCCCCGTCAAGCTCCATGATCGCAATGCCGCGTTCTGCACTTGCATAATCTTTGATCAGTTCATCCAGATAAGCTTTTGTCTGTTTCTGATCCAGTTCCACCGCCGCTGCAAGCTTTGCGAGTTCCACCGATTCACCCATCGTAAATAATATAGATTCCAGTATTGCCTTGTAATTCGTATTACCCATATATACTCCTATGATCCATCAGGCTGCGATCTGTGAAGTGATACGGATATCGTCAAAAATCGCTTCCTGCGTGATCGAGATCGCTCCCACCTTCATCAATTCAAGAATTGCCAAAAATGTCACGATCATCTCTGTCTTTGATTTTTTACCATTTAATAACCCACGGAAGCTAAAGCTCTTGTGTTCTCTGGCATATGCTTCCAGCGACGCCATACAGTCCTCCAGCGAGATCTCTTCCTTGCGGATCTTGCCGAATTTGGAACGGATCGGATCGATCTTGTCCACCTGCTTTTTCATCATGGAGCGAAAGATCTCATTGAGCTTGTCCAGCGTCAGATCTGCCACAAGCTCATCCAGATTGACCGGTTCCTCATAGGCACTGACCTCCTCCGGGATCGTCGGCATCTTGAACAATACCTTACTGGCATCCATCTGCCTGTCCTTCAATTCACCGGATATGTATTTGTACATCTTGTATTCCAGCAACTGTTGTACGAGCTGGGCGCGCGGATCCTCTGTCTCCTCGTCATCCTCTGTCTGCGGTGTCGGCAGCAGCATCTTTGCCTTAATATCGAGCAGTGTCGCAGCCATGACCATGAACTCACTCATAACATTCAGATCCTGTCTGTGCATTTCACGGATATATTCCATATACTGATTGGTGATCTCCACGATCGGAATGTCATATATATTCACTTTGTTTTTGTCTAACAAATGAAGGAGCAAATCCAGCGGTCCCTCAAAAGCTTGTAGTTTTACTGTCAAATCCATCGTATCAACCCCTATATATTGTGTTTCGTATCCTATCCTATTCTATACGCTGGAGAGCAAAAAAGCAAGCTTTTTTTGGCAGGATCAAGGACCCGCCGTAACGATCAGTACCTCACTGCGGTTAAAGATGCGCACATGAAATGTATGCGTGCCCAGTCCGCGGCTGACAAGCGCCGTATGTGTGCCCTGATCAAAGCGTCCGAAGCTGTATCCGGGGAACCACTCAAACTGCGGAGAGATCACGCTGCCGATGCCCGGAATACATACAAGTCCGCCGTGGTAATGCCCAGACAGACAAAGGTCTGCGCCCCAGTCAAAATATTCCGGCACATACTTCGGTGTATGTGCGAGCAGCACCTGATAACACGTCTCATCCGGCACACCCAGACATTGTACCAGTGCATCCGCCTCCAGCGGCGTATCTACTCCTTTCCGATAATACGATAACGGCAGTTCCAGACCATTTACCATGATCCGGTCCCCGCCTGCCTCCAGCAGCTCCCGCGTATTATTTAACATATGCACACCGCACGCCTCCATGCGCTGTTTTAAGTTCTGATAGACTTCATAATTCTCATGCTCCGGCTGTTCGAGACGGCTCTCGTGATTTCCATTTGAAAAATAGACCGGCGCGATCTTCGTCAGCCGTTCCATCAGTTCTGCCGCGACCCCGAAACGCTCCGGTTTTGAATGCACGATCAGATCACCCGGAAACAGGATCGCTTCGGGACACTCCTTTTGCACTGCTTCGACCAGACGGTCATTGTGTGCGCCATACTGCCACAGATGCACGTCCGATAAGACGACAAAACGATGCGAACCGCGAAGCTTATCCTGATGTATCTCATAATGGGTAAGATTGAATTTTTTCAGTTCCTGCCATTGCCAGATCACGTATCCGGCAATCAGGCAGACCACGATCAGTAATAAATATAAAATATCCGTCACCATCCTTCATAAATTTCACGGCTGACTCGTAAACTGTTAGAAAAGCCATAAGGATTCCTATTATGCGTTTGCATCATTCCTGTTATCAGTTTTTTCAAAAATCTTTCTTAGCATTGCTGTTTACCCTGTCGCTGTCTGTGTCATTGTCCGTCGGATCATATCCGCAAACAGTCTATGCACAACCGACAGACGAATCCGGTGATGCCGCAACGTCTGCTTCATCCGGTCCGGAGACATCGGCCGAATCTGCATTACTCATGGAAGCCTCCACGGGCACGGTCATCTATGAGAAAAATGCCGATGAGCGCCTGCGCCCGGCCAGCGTCACCAAGATCATGACGCTGCTGCTCATTTTTGAGGCACTTGAAAACAACCAGTTCACCTTAGAGGACAGCGTGACGGTATCCGAACACGCCGCGAGCATGGGCGGTTCACAGGTATACCTTGAACCCGGTGAGACACAGACCGTCAATGATATGATCAAATGTATCAGCATCGCCAGCGCAAATGATGCGAGTGTCGCCATGGCTGAATTCGTCGCCGGCTCCGAACCTGCCTTTGTAGATCTCATGAACGCCAAGGCAAAAGAACTTGGCATGGACAACACGACCTTTGCCAACTGCTGTGGACTTGAAGCCGAAGGACACCTGACGACTGCACGGGATATCGCGCTCATGTCAAAAGAGCTCATCACAAAGCATCCGCAGATCCACGACTATTGCACCGTATGGCAGGATTCCATTACCCATCATACCAGACGCGGAGACTCGGAATTCGGACTGACAAATACGAACAAGTTTTTAAAACAATATACCTATGCAAACGGTCTGAAGACCGGATATACTTCACTGTCCAAATACTGTATCAGCGCCACGGCGAAGAAGGATTCCCTGCAGTTGATCACTGTTCTGATGGCTGAGCCTGATATCAAATCGCGCGTCAAAGACCTGCAGACCTGTATGGACTATGGCTTTTCGAGATGTAAGCTGTACACGGATGCCAATGAGGATACACTGCCTCCGATCCCGGTGGCTCACGGAACAGCCACGCAATTGCAGGTCAAATATGACGGGCCGATGCAATACCTCGATACCGACGGACGGGATCTGTCCCAGATAACAAAGGAACTGTCCCTGCCGGATACCGCAGAGGCTCCGATCCACGAAAATGATATTGTCGGAGAAGCTGTCTACACGTTAAACGGCACCCTGCTCGGCTCGGTGTCTATCCGTGCTGCCGAAACGATCGAACAGGCAGACTTCCGGTTCTTTTTTGCGAAAGCTGCCCGCTCCTTTTTCCTCTGATCCTGTATCATATAGGTATTTATCACTGCGCTAAGTGCTTATAGCAGTGGCGCCAGCAGACGCAGCAGCGCATACAGCATACTCATTCCGAGTGGATGTTTGCGCTGGCAGTCTGCCAGCGTGATCTCGCGGGATACCGCAAATGTCTCCTGCATGTCATCCCGCAGTTGTGCGACTGCCGGTGTCTGATATAGGAAAACGCCACACTCAAAATGCAGATACAGACTGCGGTAATCGAGGTTGATACTGCCTACCGTCGCGTATTCGTCATCGCATACAAAACATTTTGCATGCAAAAATCCGGGCGTATATTCATAAATACGCACGCCCTTCTCCAGCAGCGGCGCATAATGCGAACGTGTCAGCAGAAATACCATTTTTTTGTCCGGAATGCCCGGTGTGACCAGACGCACATCCACACCGCTCATCGCTGCGTTGCACAGAGCAACGATCATCTCCTGATCGAGAATCAGATACGGTGTATAGATATATACATACTTTTGCGCACGGTTTATCATATTCAGATAGACGTTCTCTCCGACATTTTCATTATCCAGCGGTGTATCTCCGTAGGGCTGTACATACCCGGACGACTCCGGCAGTTCATTCAACGCAATCGGCTGTAACAGCTTCGCATAATCAGATGTGCCGCCAACGATATAATCCCACATTTTGAGGAACATCGCGATAAAATTGCGAACCGCAGCACCTTCTATGCGGATGCCGGTATCCTTCCAGTAACCGAACCGGTCAATCTTATTAATATATTCATCTGCGATATTGATTCCTCCGGTATAGGCGACCTTTCCGTCCACGACCAGTATTTTCCGGTGATCCCTGTGGTTCATGATGATCGCCAGTACCGGACGCGCCGGATTAAATGCCGCACATTTGATCCCATGCTCCTGTAGCTGACGGTAAAAATGCGCCGGCATCTTGCCCATGCATCCGACATCATCATAGATCAGTCTGACATCAACACCGCTTTCTGCTTTTTTGATCAGTTCTGCGGTCAGTCGATCGTACATTTCTCCACGATCCAAAATAAAATATTCCAGAAAAATGTAATGCTCTGCCCGACGGATATCCGCTAACATCACCTCAAACATCTCTTCTCCGCATTTATAATAGCGGCTGTCCGTATGCGTATAGACCGGATGATGAGCTGCCCTTTGGATATAATCCGACTGCATCGCCGCCCGTGGGTGCTGCTCCCGTAATCCGGCCATAAGATTCTCATCTTCACACAGATAGCTCTCGATCTGCGCATTCACCGCATCCATGCGCCTCCTCGTACCGCGTGTCAGTCCCGGACGGCCAAAGATCAGGTATACAGGGACACCGACGATCGGCACCATCATGATAAAAAATACCCACGACAGCTTCATCGACGGATTCGACCAGCGCGTCACAACATAAAAAGCCAACAGGATCGCGATTACCTTAAAAAGTGCAGCGAAATACTGGTTTCTGGAACTCACATCCAGCAAAAACAGGACGATCCATGCGATCTGTACCAGTATCATTATGCCGATGATACACAATCTCCCTGTCAGGAATTTAAAAATTCGTTTCATAGCAGTATATCCTTTTCTGATTCTGATAAAAACATTTATCTTTATTGCATCTTGTAAGTATATCATACCAGATCCATAAAATCAAAGCTTCCCCATCCGGCAATACCCTTTTTTCGACGCAGTTTGCTGTATAAAAACAATTTCATATCGGATGGCGTAAACTGTGGATAGATCTCGCCCATAACAGCCAATCCGCCGGTCACGACCGCCGTTGCCATGGAGGATCCGCTCTTGCTCACATAGCCGCCCTGTCTGCTGCAGCTCACGATACGGGTACCGGGCGCTAAGATCTCCGGTTTGACGACGCAGTGTTTCGTTGGTCCCTTTCCACTGTAGCCCACATGCATGCTTCCGCCCAGCAATACACGGTCATTATCATCAAGACTGCCGACTGTGATCAGTTCCGGGATCGTTCCCGGCACTGTGACAGATGATATGTCAGGCCCATTATTACCGGATGCAACCACTACGCAGATATTATTTTCCCATAGGGAACAGATCGCCTCGATCAGTTCCTGCTGCTGTGATTGTCCGGTCTGCGGCATCATTCCGATCGAGATATTTAAAAACCGGATCCGGTATTTTTCCCTGTTTTTCAAGATCCAGTCAACTGCCTGTATGACGGACTCAATATTACCGTTTCCCATCGCATCCAATACTTTCAAAGAGATAAACCCACATTTCGGGGCAATTCCCGTATAGCGCCCGCTTCCAAGCGTACCACTGCCGCCGATGATCCCGGCGAGATGTGTTCCATGTCCATTGTCATCATAGATACCACTTCTTCCGTTTACGAAATCCCTAAAATCCAGAATCCGGTTTTTCAGATCCGGATGCATGGAAATACCGGTATCTAAGATCGCTACCGTAGAACCTCTGCCATAATAGCCTTCCCCATGAGGAAGCTCTGTATGAATTAATTTTCGTACACGTTCCATACGAAATATCCTGCCAAAAGTATTATTCTTATCTTATGCACGGACAAACCCATGCGTGTAAATCCAAAAGAGAACAGCCACACGGCTGTCCTCCAATGATTGGTATTATACAGATTTTTTCTCTATCCACTGCTCTAACACAGCGGCACGGCTGTCCCATGTATGTGCCATCAACGCTGTGTGATACGCCTCTTCCCTGATATCCTGCAACGTCCGTTGTCCGGATTCTTCTAAGAGCCCGCCCACCTTTTCCAACGACAGATCCATGCGAGAGAGATCGTAAATCAAAGCATTTTCACCATCCCGCAGGATCTCATCCAGATATCGACTGGAATCCGTCAGACAAACAGCACCGTTTAACATCGTATTAAAAATCCTGTCATGGGCGCCGTCCTTAAACCAAGGCATCACATTGACAGAGATTCTCGATGCCATGATCTTTTCCAGACATTGCTGTGAATTCAAGGACCCACCCAGCAACAGATTTTCCTTTCGTTCACACGCCAGTTCATCCCAGCCGCCACCATAGACTGCCACACGAAACCCACCATCCGCCAGCGTCCGGATCATATTGCCCCGCATCACATTCCGTACATAAAGGTCAATAAAAATAAGATTTGGCATGGTCTGTTTTAATTCTTCTTCTGTCACTTCCGGAATTTCCCTGCGGATATGCCGCTCCGCAACATCCTCCAGCGTCAGATCCGGATGCTGCAAAAGTTCCGCAATCATTCCCCTGTAGAAATCTCCGTATTCCGGTCCATTCCGGTCAATGTATTTGTCAAAATGACCGGGCGGGGTATAATTACCGGTAAAACAGAAGTCACTTTGTTTCTGTTCCCACGGAATCAGATCCTCATAGCCACAGATATAAGTCCCTGCCAAGGGTAGGAAATAATCACTGTGGATCTCCGGGAAAAAACGTTTCATATAATCCCTGTGTTTTCGATCAATGCTGATATGATAATAGTTCGGCGGTACTTGTTCAATAAGACTATGATAATAGAACGGATGATCCACCACAATGTTATAACAGGGGATGTCAAATGCTTCCCAGATATATTCTTTATTTTTATCCATGAAAATGGTATCCGGAGCGATCGCATGAAAATTAAAGGTGACCATCACTGTATTTCCATATTCAATAAATCGTAGCAGTTCTTCTAAGCTCTCCGATTCTGTTCTAAAGTCAAACATCAGAACCTTATGACCCATATTCCTGAAAGCTTTTGCCAACTGCCCGCTGAAATATCCCTGGGTCTCGATACCACCTTGAAATAATATAATTTTCTTCATCCTATTTTTGAACCGAAAGTCTCTGCTCTGCCTTCTCGTATTCTTCCTTTGAATAACCGAGACTTAGTACCATATTCCTGTCAAAGCCTTTTCTGAGCAGTCGTTGAATTGCATCTAATTTTTCTTCAGCGCGTCCCTCAGCAAGTCCTTTCTGACGGTTTTTTTCGGCAATCGCTGCCGTATATTCACACATATCTGCTACCTCCCTCTTCATAGGCTCTGACATCGAAATCATGCCTTTGGTGTAAGTGTTGGCTGCGTAAATTGGCAAGCGAGCACATAAATGAGATAGTTTCGCAATCATCCAATATCCATATTATATGTAGTCTTGCACTATTTTTCATTCATAAAAATCAAAGTTCAATGACTTCCTAAAATTGCAAAATTTAATTCTACAGTCTGACCCTAGTTGCAAATTCCAATTTTTCTCATGAAAAAATATACCATTTCAGCTAGAAGAAAACATGAACTATTTAATGTATACTCATGATGTCTTTATCCAAGCGTTTACGAAATGCGACAAACATAGAGAGCACAAACGACGGTACTTCCTGAAATCTTGGCAAACCAATAAAATATTGCAGATACGGATTTTCTGTAATCTTCTCAACCAACTCCCAGTCAGAAAAACAAGCTGCTTTTGAATGAGTAGAGATCTTTATACAATCCTTAGAAGTTTTGTCGATATACTCGTTTTACTAAGAAACAGTTTTGCATAGCGTTCCTCAATGACATCCCACAGAATGGATTTGTCTTTCTTGACCCAGCAGTTTTTCGAGTTCAGTTTAAAAAATTTTATGCTAAAAATATGTTATTAAGCAACCATTATTTAAACCTTGTACAAATACAAGCCTTTTTCCACTTCAATTATATCATATTTTCCTTACTTACTGATTTTCCGTTGCCAAAATGTTGCCACTTATCACTCTATAAAAGCATAAAATTTATAAGAGCTAATAACCCTTTCCTAGGTAACTCAATCAATGTATTCGCATCTAATTGATATTCTGCTGGTCTGTGTACAACCCAATTTAATGGGTCGACACTTCTTTCATAATCTCCAAACAAATCTATAAAATACTGTCGCATTACACCATCTACTATGTAATTAGGTAGATTCTTATTGTAATTCTTAATAATTTTACTCAATTGATCTATAGATTTTATATTTTCCCATATGTACTTATTCTGCCCTTGTATCATGTGCTTCTTAGAATAATATTTTATACCCTGCTCTATGATAGAACGCATCAAAAATGCAGATGCAAGTGGATATGTTGCAACCATCCTTTTGTCTGAAAATAATTGTAATTCTCGACAAACCGCAGACACACCATGCGAATCAGCATCATTGGGATCTAATTTGCTATAATCAATTCCTTGAAAAAAATATGGTAAATTCTTACTTCCTCCATAACTAGTATTTGATGTTGTAGTTGAATTCTCATTTTCTCCTTCTATTTTCTTTTTCTCACTATCTATTTTTTTAGAACTTAGATTGTATGCATAAGCAGTCTCTTCTTGTTGCCCCTTATCATTAACATTCTCCGAATCTTTCGTTACATCACTTTGCTCAAAATTTCTTTTTTCTTTACCTCCACCATCAATTTTATGAGATTTTTCCACATTATTTTCATTTACATATTTTTGAATCCACGGAAGTAATTTATCTTCTATAGTTCTTGCTTTGTTAAACAATCGTGTCACAGCAACACCAGCATCTTCTGATTCTTTCACAATCCATTTAGATGCTTCTATTACCAACTTTATTCTATCAATAGTGAATGTATCCTCATTTGCAATATCTAAACCTATTGTCTTTCGTATTTCCCGATTATTAAATATTCTTTGTATCGTTGTAAAAGATAATATGGTCGTGATGTCTAATCCTTCATAATATTTCCGAACATAAAAATCAATAAGATATGAAAGATTTTTAACATTATTGCGTCGTACTTGAAAAGTGTCTTTTTCTCTTGCACCCCATTCTTTTGTTCCTCTCCCCTTATCTTCACCAGAATGTACTCGTTCCATAATGAAAAAGGCCTCATCTTCATCTGTAACATAGCACTCTAATGTATCAATAATATCTGCATTCTTGGCTATTCTTTTAGCTTTATCAATAGTAGCTTTATCTAAAAAATTAAATTTTTCTGGATTCATTAACCATTTTATAGCAGCTACTCTTCTATTTCCTTCATACACTACATATTTTTTAATACTCTCCGAATAAACCACAACAATTTGTTGGTTTCCCAAAAGTCCATGTTTCTGTATATCTTCTGCCAAATTAAGCATATACTGCGTACCGACCGCGTCAAATAACTTTTTCAATGTATCCGTCTCATTATTTCCAATAGCATGCCGAGGATTTTCAGACCAATTAATTATTTTTTCTAACTCTATCTTTTGAATTATCCCTGCCATTTTACAATTCCTCACTTTGTATAGTCTTTATATACTTTTGCTCTTGTTCCGGTCTGTGGATTTGTTTCGAAAAAAACATTACTTCGCTTCCAGAGCGCTTGCTTTGTAGAGAATATTTCAATTCAAATTCAACACTATTCACTTTCGAATACATACTCTTAATAGCATTTACATTGTCATATGTAACAATCCATTTCCTATTTTTTAACTTTTCTAAAATAGCTTGAGCCAAATTAGCATGGTCTCCATGACAATAAAAATTTGTATATAACCCAGGACCCTTTCCATAGTAAGGCGGATCAAAAAAAATAAATGCCTTTCGAGTTTTCGATATAACATCATCTATAAAATCTAATGCTTCTAGATTGTAAACTTTAATAGAATCTCTTCTTTCGCCAATCTTTTTAATCTGTGTTACTAACCGCTCTTTATTAAATCGACAATTAATGGGATAATCTCCTTGCTGCGAAAATCCTCCTATCGGTCCCGCTTTGTCAATAATTCCTGACCTGTTAGTACGATTAAGAAAGAAAGTTGAAAAGCCTATTTCTAGACTATTGTAACTATCCAAATCTTCCCTAATAGCCTTTTGCTTATACCATTCCTCCATTGATACATCTACTTGTAAAACCATTTTAATAAATTCATCTGTTCTATGTAATACACTATCCCAAAAACAGTAAATCGTGTAATCATAATCGTTTATAATTATTTTTTTTACAACACCATCGAATAATAACTCCAAAGCCACTGCTGCTCCACCACAAAATGGCTCAATATAAGTATTACAGTTATTTTCTTGTATAAGTTGAGCAACATATTCATACATCTTATATTTGCCCCCTGGATAACGTAGTGGCGACGGATTCATACTTATATTAACCCTTTCTTCAGTATTTTCTAAGTCAGCAACTAATAGTTTATTTACGATAAGCCCTCCAAAGGGCGGTGTCGAAAACCTTTATACTGGTCCGCTATAAAGCGATACTTCTTGAATCTCTTTCCTTGATTCTTCTGCTTGCCTTTTATATACTTCGGTACTGCTTCATCTGTGATATTACCGATTGTTTCCACGTAATAACCTCTTGCCCAAAATGCTTTATCCCACTTGCTCTACAATTTCGGATGGCGATCATAAGCATCCGGGTACTTTTACCTTTTAAATATCCCATGAAGTCTGAGACACTTAACTTTGACGAGATACTGCAACACTTAAATGTACACGATCTATGCAAACTGCTCCTGCAATTTTTTTACATTTTTGTATTTATCACCCACATCTACATCTTCTCTTACTTTTCCATACAATACCTTTTTTATATTTTGAAATAAAAACGCTGTGATATATTGGCATTTCTATCTAGGTCAAGTAAACATGTGGAATTGCACTCCGAACCTCTCGCAAAACCATACGTGATAGTCTTCCATTATACAACTCTTGTCGTCATTACACCGCCATGTAACCAACTTGCCATTGATAAAACATCTTGGTATTAGCTAATGAAATGCGATTTAATAAAATTTGTGCTTTGCGATAACTTTGATTGGCTTTCTTACGATTTCTTTTATCCATCTGACAAGTTTCTAATTCACATAATTTATTTTTTTACGAGAGGCTTCACTCGGTGTAAATTTGCCAAAACAATTCATCTATCCTCTGATAATCTTATTAACGCTTGCGACAATGACACAATATCTGCTGTCGTAGTTCTCCTTATCATGATTCTGATGTTCTTGCGAAATGATCGTGCTACATCCACACTGACCGCCGTGGTAAATTCCATGAAACAGACGCCCTTTAAAGTCTTTAACAGTCTGGAGCAAAAACAATATTCTGAAAATACCAAAGATGATTCTACACCCTCTGGAATCGGCTTGTTATCTCTTCAGCAGAATACAATCTTGCTTTTTTCAGGTTTTATGACCAATCAAAACCTCATCATTTGCCCTTTTAGCATATCAAGAACAAACTCTGCCTGTTTTCTGGTAACACAATGTATTATGCCATCATCTGCATATCTTTCCCACGGACATTTGGGGAATTTCCTTACCATCCAACTGGCAAACACATAGTGCATAAAAAGATTTGCCAACATATGGTTGATAACACCTCCCTGTGGCATACCCGAATTCCGCACTCTCATTCTTTTGTCTGGCATTAGTATGGGCGCTTTCAAACATCATAAGAACCCATTTCATCTTAAAGCATCTGCTTCTTGACATTTCTATTGCATTTAATGCCGATTTATTTGGTCTGCAACCATAAAAATCATCAAGGAATATAGACTTCATCAACGACTCCAATCTATCCCTCAGCACCCTTGTTTGCCTTTATTGCCTTATACGCATTTAGGACTTTGGTATCTTATGGACTTTTATCCCGGCACTACACACTTTTCCGGTTTCGACTGTACTTGTCATCATTAACGATGCTTCATCAGTTCTTTACTTTCGTCCAGCTTCATGACACACAACTAACAACTTTTATGTTGTCTTTTTCTCATATGCTCAATACCATAGTCTTTTGGCTATAACACATATGAGTATTTTGCAGTCTATGCCTGTACACCGATTACGGGAAGTCCTCTTCCATCTCATCTTCACCATTTTCAACTATTTCATTCTCCCTAGCATAGCTGGAAAATTAGACTTTTCATTTAACAACAATCCAATCTATACCGCCAAATCTAACGGCAAATCTGAAATATCTTTCAACCGTTTCCCCTGTACAAGCGTTTCCAAAGTTTCAACAGCATCTTCAGAACCAACTTTTTTTACCGCACGAATCAATTCATAAAGCGCAAAGTGATATACACAATCAATATCCCCAGTTCCAAGTGCTAATGAAGCTAATCGGTTAGGCATCGGTTCCGCTGTCACCACAACAATATGTGGCAAATGACCCTTTCTATTGCGAATCAGATTCAACGCTTCAGTACGGCTGTTCTGCGCCCGGTCACTCCGCATCGTATATTTTGCTGACACACTGGCATGAAGTAACGGCTTTCCACCATTGGACTTCCTAATATCTGCCATTCTACTTATGTCATCATCTACTATGCATTGCTCAGCATTAATTTCTTCATCTTCATATAGATTCCGATAAATAACCACATCTGGGGCAACGAGGTAATCATTTCCCAACGCAGCCGCTAATTGTGCATTTTCTGCTGTCAATGCACTCAAATATGCTAAATGCTCATATTGCTCAAAATCACTAGTTTTGAGCCTGTTATTATTTCCAAGCTGTAATATCGACCATTGACCCGGGCAAAGATTTTGTAAATATGGAAATGTTTCTTGCAAAAATTTCATTGTCAACAATTCAAATTGCTTTCCTAGTGTTTGTCCTGAAATTTTATCTACTATATTAACTGCATGATGGTGCTCATTCACTAAAATATCAACAATTGTACCCGCTATGGCTTTTGAACCTCTGCTACTAGTATCTGCATTGGATGCCACCCCTGCTTTAGTCAATGTCAAAGTATTTGTTTCAAACAACCGCTCGTGAAAGCAGAATCTCGCATTCGCTATTAAGGCATTCATCTTCCAAACACTCCTTTATTTTTTCTCCTACCGCTTGTGCTACCGGCGGAGGAAACGCATTTCCAATCATCCGACATGCAGCAGTTTTCTTTTCCCCAAATGTCCATGTATCAGGAAAGCCCTGTATCCTTGCCATCATTCTGCTAGTCAAACGAGGCATTCCCTTAAAATCTGGCTCTGGTGCTGTATTAGCCACCCCTCGTCCATCTACTCCAAGTTCAGCCCATGCTTTTCTTGCTCTCACTGGTCCAAGATCAGGCCCTCCATGTTTTTTGGAACCACCAACTAAAGTTGGTGCAATCTTATTCGCATTTTTCGCCCAGAGCTTTGCTCCTTCCCATTTGTTTTCTGCCATTAAATCATATAGTGTCTCTCCGACAGTAGGCGCGCATCCCGGTTTTACCTTTGGATATGAAAAAGAAATATTTTCATCTTTTCGTATTGCAACAATCACTACACGAGGTCGAAGCTGCGGAACAGCATAATCTGAAGCATTTAACAACTTCATTTGTACGTCATATCCAAGCATTTTAATGGATTTAAAAATATGCTCTCGATATTCATCAAAACCTGCATCTAAAAAACCCCTTACATTTTCCAGCATAACGGCTCTAGGTTCTATTTCTTTAATCAATCGAATTGCTTCTGGAAACAAATCTCGTTCATCTGCTTTTCCTAACTGCTTACCAGCAATAGAAAAAGGAGGGCAAGGCACACCACCCGCTAATAAATCCACTCCCCGATAAGGTTTCCCATCAAAATCACGCACATCTGCACATATTACATTCCATTCAGGCCGATTTAATTTCAAAGTTTTACAATAATCTGCTTCATATTCAACAAGTGCAACATGGGTGAATCCGGCCAATGCAAGCCCCAGTGCCTGACCACCTGCTCCTGCACATATTTCAACACACGTTAATGGTCTTCGCATAGCATATCCTCCTTCATTTCAATAATCCATTAACCGTTGCTATGCATCAGCTTCATCATCTCCAAATTCCATAATATCTCCTATATTACAATTTAATGTCTTACAAATCTTATACAAACTCTCCAACGAAACCGTTTCTCCTTTCCCCATCTTTGCTAAGACATTAAAACTAATCCCCGCCATATCTTTTAAATCCGTTCGGTTCATTCTTTTATCTATTAATATTTTCCATAATTTATCATAACATACCGACATATCATTTCTCCTAACAATACTCTACTTGTTATCGGCTTGAATTAGTATAACATGTATTCAATTATATATCAAGATAATCTCACGGAAAAATGAGATTTTCACAAACTACTATTCTGATATATATTTTTTCCAAAGTCGCCCCGGTGCCAAATAAGTGAGCAGAAAAATCACCAGAAAAGTCACCAGCAGCACGTTATTATCCGGGTACCAATAATCACAAGCTGCATATACCCAAGATTCAACACCCTGTATTGAGCACAGGATAGCAGCTTTTTTGTGATATTTTTTTCGATTCGGACTTTTTTGCAATTGCTCTCTTTTTTCATCATCAAACAAGCAATCTAAATCCGATCCGGTCAGATGGCTGATTGCTATTATGAAAGACAACACACCAAGAACCAGATAAAATATCAGTCGTTTCACTTTAAATATTCCTCCTGCTGCTCTGTACACGATATCCAAAAGAGGACAGCCATCTGACTGTCCTCCCACTCATTTCATTTGATCTATTGATCTGTTATTTTATTTCTCAGATTCAGCTACATCCTTCATAGAGAAGCTCATGCGGCCCATCTTATCCTTGCCCATGCACTTGACAGTGACCTTGTCACCAAGTGTCAGAACATCCTCTACGCGGTTGATACGCTCTTTTGCGATCTTGGAGATGTGAACCATTCCCTCTTTTCCGGGAGCGAACTCAACAAATGCGCCGAATTCCTTGATGCTGACTACAACACCCTTGAAGATCTGGCCTTCTGCGAAGTCTGTGGTGATGATCTTGATCATCTCGATCGCCTTATCCATCATCTGTGCGTCTGTTCCGCATACAGATACAGCACCATCGTCTGTGATGTCGATCTTGACACCGGTACGGTCGATGATCTCGTTGATCGTCTTTCCGCGCTGTCCGACTACATCACCGATCTTCTGAGGATCGATCTGGATCTGGATGATCTTCGGTGCATATGCGCCAACCTCCTTACGAGGCTCTGCGATTGCCTTGGACATACACGTATCCATGATGAAGAAACGTGCCTCACGGCATCTTGCGATCGCACCTTCCACGATCGGACGGGTCAGTCCGTGGATCTTGATATCCATCTGGATCGCTGTGATACCATCCTTGGTACCGGTTACCTTGAAGTCCATATCTCCGAAGAAGTCCTCGAGACCCTGGATATCAGTCAGCAATACAAAATCATCATCGGTATCGCCCGTTACCAGTCCGCAGGAAATACCTGCTACCATCTTCTTGATCGGCACACCGGCAGCCATCAGGGACATGCAGGATGCACAGGTAGAAGCCATGGAAGTAGATCCGTTTGACTCAAATGTCTCGGATACGGCACGGATTGCATACGGGAACTCTTCCTCGGAAGGAAGTACCGGAAGCAGTGCACGCTCAGCCAGAGCTCCGTGTCCGATCTCACGGCGTCCCGGTCCACGGGAAACCTTGGTCTCGCCGACAGAATATGCCGGGAAATTATACTGATGCATATAACGCTTGGTCGTCACGTTTGCGTCCAAGCCATCGACCTTCTGAACCTCTGATAAAGGTGCCAGTGTCACGATATCGCAGATCTGTGTCTGTCCACGTGTAAACATTGCAGAACCGTGTACACGGGGAATGATATCAACCTCTGCAGCCAGCGGACGGATCTGATCCAGCGCACGTCCGTCGGGACGCTTGTGATCCTTTAAGATCATCTTACGGACGGTCTTCTTCTGATACTGGTATACCGCATCGCCGAGAACTGCCAGCCACTCCTCGTTGTCTGCAAAAGCAGCCTCGAGTTTCTCTGTGATCTGACGGATATTCTCCTCACGCACCTGCTTGACATCGGTAAATACTGCAGCTTCCATCTCTGCCGGAGGAACGATTTTTTTGATCTCCTCAAACAGCTCCTCGGGAACTGCGCAGCTTGTATACTCATGCTTGGGCTTTCCAACCTCAGCTACGATCTTATTGATAAACTCGATGATCGTCTGGTTGACGTCATGTGCCTTGTAGATCGCCTCGATCATCTTCTCCTCAGGGATCTCGTTTGCGCCTGCCTCGATCATGATGACCTTCTCAGCGGTAGAAGCTACGGTCAGCTTCAGATCACCCTTGTCCCACTGCTCCTGTGACGGATTGACGATCAGTTCTCCATCGATCATACCGATCTGTGTCATTGCGCAGGGGCCGTCAAACGGAATATCGGAAATGCAGGTGGCGATCGCAGCACCTAACATGGCAACGATCTCGGGTCTGCACTCGGGATCCACGCTCATGACCATGTTATTTAAAGTCACATCATTGCGGTAATCCTTCGGGAATAACGGACGCATCGGGCGGTCGATCACACGTGAGGTCAGGACTGCATTCTCAGATGCCTTTCCCTCTCTCTTATTGAATCCTCCGGGGATCTTGCCGACTGCATACATCTTCTCCTCAAACTCAACGCTCAGAGGGAAAAAGTCGATGCCGTCACGGGGTTTTTCAGATGCTGTGGCAGTCGATAGTACAGTTGTCTCACCGTACTTCATCAGCGCTGCACCGTTTGCCTGAGCTGCAACTCTGCCGATATCTACGGTCAGTGTCTTGCCGCCGAGCTCAATCGAATAACTCTTGTACATATGATATCTCCTTCATTAAAATAATAGTTTGTGAAGGCAGATGTTCCCGAAACTACTGAAAAAAACACAATCCGCTATATTCTTTTCAGTGGTCTCGGAAGCTTCATCTGCCGTGTTGATAAACCGTCAGAAGTCATCGCAGACGACCTCTGACGGATGCTTAGCAACTTAAAATAGAGCGGAAAAACTCCGCCCTATCCGTAAGTCTTATTTTCTGAGTCCTAAACGCTCGATCAGAGAACGATAACGCTCGATATCCTTCTCCTTTAAGTAAGCCAGTAAACGACGTCTCTGTCCTACCATCTTTAACAGACCTCTGCGGGAATGATGATCCTTCGCATGTACCTTTAAGTGCTCGTTCAGCTCATTGATACGAGTGGTCAGTAATGCGATCTGAACCTCAGGTGAACCTGTGTCTGTAGGGGTCTTGCCATACTCAGCGATGATTGCTGACTTCTGGTCTTTTGCTAACATATCTGTTTCCTCCTTAAATTGAAATCGCCGGATATTCAGTAAGCGGTCGGAGTGTCCGACAAACCGAATATGTGGCTGTTAACTCATACCTAGACACTATAACATATCAGATATGTAAATGCAACCGGTTTTATGATTTATTTTGTACCACATGCGCATATATATAATAACGCTCTCGTGTCTGCTCATGCTGCTGCACGCCGTCCAGTAGCTGCTGTACAAGCGCGAGCCGTCTCTTTCCTTTGTCAGAGCTTGCGTTCTTGCGCGTACGAAGATACGTTTTCAGCGCCCGTTGAAGCCGGTTATACTGTGTCTTCGCGGAATCCCGATCCAGCAGCGTGTAATAGGGGCTCGTGCTGTTTAAATAGGCATCTAAGTTCGTGCCGACCGCGATAAATTCATCCGAATCGTTCCATGCACGCTCCCTCTCATATGTAATAAACTGATTTAAAAGCCCACTCCGCTCCTGTGTCATCTGCCGGGTGACTGCCTGGATATGCGGATTCTCCTCCACCGCTTTTCTCATCTGACCTGTCTTGATACGCAGCTGTCCGAGTGACTGCTGGTACTTCTCCAGTGCACGTATCATATAGCGGATCCTGTGCTCTATATTGGCATCATGCTTCTCCTGTGCCGTATAGTTTGCCAACATAGTCATTAACTGGTCGTGGAACGGCTGCACTGCATCGATCCGTGTCTGCAGTTCTCCGGTCCGGTTCTCACAGATCTGACGGAACTGACTGACAGAGCCCAGGATCTGACGGGTATCGAACTGCTTTTGTCTCATCAGAGCATCGGTAAAGGTGCCCAGCTCTCTCCGCAGATTAACTGATGCCTGATCTACATCGTGTAACTGCTTCATATACTGATCACTCGCATTCTCCCTTTGCATATGACTATCCATAAAAGATCCGGTCTCATCCTCGATAGAGACTGCGATATTTGATTCGTCTGCGAGCCTCCTTCCAAAAGCACTGCCTCTGAGGGAAACACTCTCGCCAAGTTCCGCCTTTTCCTTAAAATCTGACCAGTTCTCCCCATAAGTTTCTTTCAGGGCCTCCTCGTCCAGCCCCTTTTCCTGGGCTTCAACGATGGCTGTACTGCCAATCTCGTTTCCAAAATACAGCTCTATATTCCGAATTCTCTGACCCTCTGCTGTCTGCTCCATCAGAAAATATGCAAAGTCCTGGCGCATCGTCTCATCAACATCCGGAAATTTCTCCTTGACCAGATCTATATAGCTTTGTGAAGCATCCAGATAGGACAGCCGTGCCTGCGTATAAAATATCGTCACTGTTTTCGCATATAAGGTTCTTAATTTTTCTGACCGTTCTATGCGATCTTTCGCCCGTTCCCACATATACTCATAAAATCTGCTCTGATCCGTCTCAACCGTACATTGTTCCCTATATCTGTTATATTCGACAGCCGTAGCATAAAATTTTCTCATATCCTCTGCAGTCATGTCCTCATGCACATCCATCCGCTCGGCAAAAAGTTCTGTATCGACAAATACCGGTGTCTGTGGTTCGTGCTCATCATACAACTGCCTAGTCAGTGCCTGTAAAACGGGGGTCAGTTGTGTCCGGACACTCTGTAATTGCGCAGTCAGTGTGTCCAGTTGTGTGGTATGCTCCAATTGATCCCTCTTGCCCAATGACGAAAGTCTCTCCAGATATTCACTAATCTGATAAGCGTTTATCAAAAATCTGTACTGGGTATCTTTGTCCGCGTTCAATATTTCATCAGCCCGGGTCTCACGCAGTTCCTGCGCCAGCCGGACCACACCATGCAAGCGCTCCTGTACGTGTCTGATCTCGTTCTGTTTTTCCTCTTTTGATTTCCGCACCTTCGGCTGTCTCTTCAATTCATTCTGCAGATCGCAGTAGATTTCTGAGATATTCGCGATATACTCATTGATCTCCTCGATCCGCTGCGCATCAGCATCGCGAACCTGCTCTTGTATTTCAACGATCCGTCGTTCCAGGTCACGAAGCGTCTCCTGTAATGCATCCGTATCATCTCCGTTAAGTGACTCGTATTGCTTTTGAAACTGCGCATATAACTGATCTGCCAGTTCCGTTGTCAGTTCCACCTGCTGTGTTTCCGGCTGCGGTTGTGCCTCCTGTGTATTTGTATGGGCATATCTGCTTCCAAACCATGCCGAAATGACCTCCTCCATACGTTCATGACGATCATCCTGCTTGGAAGAAGTGTCCTTTAAGATCTCCCTTACGAGCCGTTTTGCCATCTGCTCATCCGTGACCCGCACGAGCACACCCTTCTCATCAGCAAAATAGAATCCCGGCTCCAGACGATTGAGACCGGAGCTGCGGTACACCTCACCGGTTTTCGCATCTGTAAAAGCGAACCGTTTCTTATCGCCTTCCTGCGATTCATCCACTTTATCCTGCATGATCGAATGGTTATAAGGAGTGAGTATGACCCGCTTGGCTCCCTTGACGAGCTGCGGCGTAAAACCGGAGTCATGCTGCTGATGCATGGAATAAAACAGTGTCGTTTCATCCTGATCTCCCAGCGGCATCATCTTCTTTTCCCGAAGCTGCTCCAACTCCTCATCACTGGCACCGGCACCGCTGGTGAGGCTCAGCACATCATTCTCATCCGATCTGGAACCGAATCCCGGAACCGGATCATACTGGATCGTCTCGAACTTCACCCACTGTTCCAGATGTGGAAAATTCTCATGTACCCAGTATTTGGTCATCATCGCTCCCTGCGACAGTGCAACTGCACCACGGCTGTTACCTTTGAGCAGGATGGATACCTCGTGTACCTGGGCACGAAGCTGTTCTGCCGCAACCGGCTCACCGTTTTTATCCTTTTGTGCCGCCTCATGAAGCAGATCCTCCCACTGGGCGAAGATCGGGGTCAGATAGCTCTGTGACATC
Source organism: bacterium (assembly GCA_050872965.1). Taxonomy (GTDB): domain Bacteria; phylum Bacillota; class Clostridia; order Lachnospirales; family Lachnospiraceae; genus W0P33-017. Next base: position 21,264 of record JBNMHW010000045.1, read on the forward strand.
GTCAATATATATGATCGCAGCTGCTCGATGCTATAATCTCCACGATTCAGCAAACCACTGATATTTAAAGGACCTGCCATCGTTACACGCTGTTTGTAACTGGTCGTACCGTCCGCGTTTTCATGATCCGTTTTCTTGCTCAAAATATATTTTTTATCATTCAGGCCTTCGATCTCAACCGGCCGGCCGTAGGTATCATAGAAAAGATCTTTTCCATTCCGGAAGGCATCAATATTATCACGGATCATCTGCTTCTTATGCCATTGTTTTTCCGTTTCCTCAGGCATGGCTCGCATTTTTTCCTCAAACTGTTCCTCAGAGAGAGCACCCAGTTTCCTCATATCTTCAAAAGAAACCTTGATCTTTGTCCCGTCTGCAAGTTTCGTCTTTAATCCGTTTCTTCCGGCCAGCGCCTTATTGGCACGCATAAATGCACGATAACCGGAACCGGCGATATCGAATTCCAGTACATTCTGTCCATCCTTCAACAGTTGTGTACCTCTGGAATGATGCAGCTTAACAACATTTGACTGTTCGCCATTTGAGATCTTCTGTAACTGTTCATAAGCCTGCGGCAGCTCTCTTTGTATATTCTCACGCACCATTGCAATCTTTTTGGA
>JBNMHW010000046.1:0-21786 GCA_050872965.1 bacterium
AATCCAATGTGAGAGCACAGGCCTCATGGGGAGGCCTGTGCTCTCACATTGGATTATTTTCTCAGAATAAATGCGACGGATGATAAAGACAACAGAATAAAAGCTTTGGCAGAAGCCTTGGAATTTTCAGATGCAGAGCAGTTAGCAGACGGCATTTACGATTTGAAAAAGAAAATGCATCTGAGAACAAATCTTTATGGGCTGAATTTAAGTGAAGAGCAGATACTAGAACTGGTAAACTTAAGTAAGCACCCTAATCTGGAAAACAATCCTGTGGAAATTACTGAAAAAACCCTTGAAAAAATGTACAAATACCTCGCCAGAGGGTAAAAAGCAGCCGGTTGGTCATTATATATTTTTTGAGGCAGATATACAATCTGCCTTTTTGGCATGTCAAAAATTGTATTTTACATCATTATTAACTGAATGACATTGGCGTCCTGCCTTGCTTTTTTTGTACATAGAATCTATAATGTTGGTATTATTGAAAGAAGGTGTTTTTTTGGGAGAAATAAAGAAGCGAATTGAGCGTTTCGACAGTGATCCGATGGTCGGACTGACTGCGCAGCAGGTGCAGTGCCGCAAGGAGCAGGGTCTTACAAATAAAAGTGTGGAATCAGCAACAAAGACTACTTCAGATATCGTAAAAGAGAATGTTTTTACCTATTTTAATGCGATCTTTATCGTGCTGGCGATCCTGTTGATCGTCGTCGGCTCGTTCCGTGATCTGACCTTTTTGTTCGTCATCACGGCAAATGCGATCATCGGCATCATTCAGGAGCTGCATGCCAAGAAGGTGCTTGATAATCTGACGCTGGTCGGACGAACCAAGGTGCAGACGATGCGCGATGGTGTGCAGGAGGAACTCTACAGCGAACAACTGGTATTGGACGATATGGTGATTCTGGGGGCAGGCTGCCAGATTCCGGCAGATGCGGTCGTGATGAGGGGCAGTGTATCCGTCAATGAGTCCCTGCTGACCGGAGAGTCCGATGAGATCGTCAAACGTCCCGGAGATGAACTGCTGTCCGGCAGTTTTATTGTATCCGGAACCTGTATCGCGAGACTGGAGCGTGTAGGAGCAGATTCTTACATTTCCAGACTGACACTACAGGCGACCAAGAGCAAGGAGGGCGAGCAGTCCGAGATGATCCGGGCACTCGACCGGCTGGTAAAATTCGTCGGTGTGTTGATCATTCCGATCGGTCTGACACTGTTCATCCAGCAGTATGTGATCACCGGCAATGACTTAAAGAGCAGTGTGACGGGAATGGTCGCTTCCGTGATCGGCATGATCCCGGAGGGACTGTATCTGATGGCGACGGTCGCGATGGCAGTCAGCGCGGCGCGGCTGGCGAGCAGACAGGTATTGATCCACAATATGAAATGTATCGAGACGCTGGCGCGCGTGGATGTGCTGTGCGTGGATAAGACAGGAACGATCACAGAGCCGCGCATGTGTGTACAGGAGGTACAGCCACTGGCTGAGACCTATGAGGAGCACGCTGTAAATGAGTGGCTGGCGGCATTTGTGCGTGCACAGGCGGCAGACAATATCACGATGGAGGCATTGCAGGAGTATTACCGGGAGGAAACGGTACTGATCCATCCGCAGGCGGTACAGGGATTTTCTTCCAAGACAAAATATTCGGGTGTGCAGATGGCGGGGCACAGCTTTGTACTCGGAGCACCGGAATTCGTATTGCGTGAGGAGTATGCTGCGCAGGAGGCGGCAATCAGCGAATATGCGGCAAAAGGCTACCGTGTGCTCGTATTTGCAGCTTATGATGGCGCGCTCGACGGCGGTGCGCTGACGGGAACGGCAACGGCGCTGGCGTATGTGATGCTTGCCAATCCGATCCGGGAGGGAGCCAAAGAGACATTTGCGTATTTTGCCAGACAGGGTGTACAGGTGCGTGTAATCTCCGGAGACAATCCGGTGACGGTATCAGAGGTGGCGGCACAGGCGGGTATCGCCAATGCGGGACGCTACATCGATGCATCCACGCTGCGCACACCGGCGGATCTGGCCAATGCGGCGACGAAATATGTCGTATTCGGCAGGGTGACACCGGATCAGAAGCGTGCGCTTGTGCGTGCGATGAAGGCAAAGGGCGAGACGGTAGCGATGACCGGAGATGGTGTCAATGACGTGCTCGCGCTCAAGGATGCGGACTGCAGTATCGCGATGGCATCCGGCAGCGAGGCTGCGTCGCAGGTGGCACAGCTCGTACTTATGGATTCGGATTTTTCACGGATGCCCGCGGTTGTGGCAGAGGGACGCCGGGTCGTCAACAATATCGAACGCACGGCATCGCTGTTTCTGGTAAAAAATATATTTTCCATGCTGTTATCACTGTTTTCGGTATGCATGGTGCTGGAATATCCGCTGGAACCGGCACAGATCTCTCTGATCAGTATGTTCACAATCGGTATTCCGGGCTTTATCATGTCTCTGGAACCGAATAAGGACCGGATACAGGGCAGGTTTTTATCCAAAGTTATTCGCAAGGCTCTGCCTGCGGGACTGACTGATTTTCTTGTTGTCAGTGCGATGGTTATTTTCTGTAAAGAGTTTGCGGTCAATGCAGAGGATGTGTCGACTGCATGTACGGTCATTGTCGCGATCGTCGGTTTTATGATCCTGTACCGCATCGCATCGCCGATGAACCGGATGCACTGGATCATGCTGATCGGTGTGATCATCGGGTGGCTGTTCTGTGTGGTAGAGATCAGCCATTTGTTTGCGATCAATAGCATTTCCAAGCAGTGTGCGATGCTGCTCATTGTATTTGCGATGCTCACGGAACCGCTGCTGCGTTACCTGAGCCTGCTCGTGGAAAAGATCACGCTGCTTTGCCGGAATATCAAAAGGAGATATGCAAAGGGGGCTGCCGAATGAGTGATTTATCACAGAAAAACGCGTTGCGAAAGCGTATCAAAGACAGGCGTGCGGCATTGACACCGGATGAATATGCGGCGCGCTCTCATATGATCTGTGAGATGCTCACACATCAGCTCATCTTCCGCGAAGCGCGCAGGATCTACTGCTATGCGCCACTGTCACAGGAGGCGGATCTGTGGGAATTGATCGAACAGTTGTGGGCGCAGGGAGACCGGCGGCTCGCGTTTCCGCGTGTGATTGCCGGTGGCGATGAGGCGCGGATGGAATTTTATGAGGTAAAGAGCCGCGAAGAACTGACAGAGGGCGCATTTCATGTGATGGAGCCCGTGGATGACGGCCGGGAGCCGGTCGACTGGAAGGGTGCACTTGTACTCGTGCCGGGACTCGTATTTGCAACCGATGGATCACGCTGTGGATACGGTAAGGGCTATTATGACCGCTATCTGTCGGCACACCCGGAGCTGGTGAGTATCGGAGTGGCATTTGACTGTCAGCTCACTGAAGAACTGCCGCCGCTGTGTGAAGCGACAGATATCTGTATGGATTACATACAGACCGAATACCGCTGCTACAGCGCGTGTGACAGAATGGATGTGGAGACACTCGTTTCCCGGATCAGCGGCAGCAGGCGGTTTGGCAGAGCGCCGGGTGTCGTTTGTTCTGAAGCCGTCTGCGAGCTGCTCGGCCGTCCGCAGGATGAACTGCGGTTTGTCCATATCGCGGGTACGAATGGCAAGGGATCGGTCGCAGCATTTCTAAGAGAGATCTGTGAACAGGCGGGACTTCGAGCGGGATGCTTTACATCGCCGCATCTGGAACGTTTTACGGAGCGGATACAGATCGGGCATGAGGAGATCGCTCCGGAGGAGGTACTTCGTCTGGGGCGTATCGTCTGGAGAGCCAATCACAGGCTCATGGTGTCGAAGGGCCTGAATCTGACGATGTTTGACTATTGTCTGGCGATTGCATTATTATATTACAGGCAGCAGCAGGTGGATCTGGTGATCTTAGAGACCGGAATGGGAGGCAGGCTGGATTCAACGAATGTGATCCCTGCGCCGCTCGTATCCGTTATCACAGGAATCGGACTGGAGCATACGGAATATCTCGGAACTACGATCGCGCAGATCGCCTCCGAGAAGGCGGGTATCCTGAAAAAAGGCACACAGGCAGTGCTCATGGATCAGCCGCCGGAAGCGCTGGATGTGTTGACCGGGCGCTGCAGGGAGCTGGAGGTGCCGGTACATATCAGCGGCGAAGTAGATGCAAATGGAGATTACCGGGGGCAAAACTACCGGATCGGGATGCTTGGCAGCTACCAGCATCAGAATGCTGCGGCTGCGATCGAGGCGGCTATGCTGCTCGCGCAGACATTTCCACAGATCACATCCGAAGTGATAAAAACAGGCATCTGTCAGGCACAGTGGCCCGGGCGTATGGAGGTCGTGAGTGAACGGCCGTGGGTGCTGTTGGACGGCGCACATAATGTACACGGTGTGACGGCACTTGTGCGGAGCCTGCGTACACTGGATACCGGACGAAAATATATATTTTTCATGGGCGTGATGGCGGAGAAGGATTATGAGACGATGATCGGACGGATCCTGCCGCTGGCAAAGCATATCTATACGCTTACACCGGACAGCAGCCGTGCACTGGATGCGCAGACGCTCTGTGAGATGATACGATCAAAGGGTGGAACAGCGGATGTATGTGTGGATGAGGCACATCTGAGGGAACTGATCCGCACACAGAAACCGGACGAGGCGTGTGTCGTATTCGGATCGCTGTATCTGATCGGAGCAGTCCGGAAATTGTTTGGGAATTGTTGATAAACCGGCTTTTTACAGAAGGAAAATCGTAGATTGATGAATGAGAATATTTTCAAAAATCGAAGAATCTTAATCAAGAGACTAAGTGATGGAAAAGTTGTGGCAGATACCGGGATCCTCAGATATGAATGGGAATCGAATGCTTTTTATATCGCGGCGAGCAGCCTGACGGAGCGAAAAAGCATGCAGGTGACGGCTCTGGTATTCGGTTCGGACAATCTGTACGAATTTGAGGGTGCCATCCGGGGCAGTATCATAGGCAACGAAGTCGCGGTCTATGCGGGAAAACAGCATGCAAAAGAAGACCGCAAAAAACAGCGCTACGCGGTAGCGACCAAGGGGATCGTCACAGGACTGCATTTTGCGGATCAGAAGGTGCTTTTGCACCGGCCGATGGTGCTCGAGACAGTCAATATCAGTTCGAGTGGTATTCTGATCCGGATGGACAGTGGCAGCTTTGAGCGGGGCAATTGTTTTGGGATGGTCATTCCGGTGGAGGGAAAACGGCTGGAATTCGCATGCGAGGTCGTGCGGATACAAAATGATGACTGTCTGACCGAAGAATACGGCTGCAGGATCACGGAGACGCATATCCATACGCAGGTGCAAAAGGAGCAGTGATGGGAACAGATAAGAGAGGACTGAGAAGATTGCCGATCGACTGTCTGTGGGAAGGGCTGGTCATCAAGGACAATCTCTATAATCATACGGGAGAGACGCTGCTTTTGCCCAAGGGCGAGGAACTGACCGCGGATAAAATACGGCGTCTGTATAATTTTAATAAGGGCGATCAGAATATCATGATCTATGAGGACATTTACTATGATATTCTGACGGATGAACATATCACACCGGAGATCAGACAGCGGCTGACGGAGAACGGCTCCGGATACGGACAACTGTCCAAGAGTGTCGGAGGCATGCTGCACCATGTAGATGCGTGGCTGAAAAATGATGAGCTGGAGAAACTGGTGCAGGAGATCTCGCAGAAGCTGGTCGCGATCGATCCGATCACGATTTTTTCGTGCATCAATTTTCCGAGACCGATGGATGAAGGACTGCAGCGTCATTCGCTGAATGTGGCATACATGAACGGTATGATGGGAAGGTGGCTGAAGCTGTCGGATAAGGAGATCCGAACGCTCGTGATGGCTGGATTGCTGCACGATATCGGCAAGACGAAGATCCCGGAGGAACTGCTGAATGCCAACAGGAAGCTGACACCGGAGGAGTTTGAGATCATGAAAAAACATCCGATCTATTCCGATGAGATGCTGGGTGACCAGTTTGACGAGGTGATCCGCGATACGGTCAGACATCATCACGAGAAGCTGACGGGGGATGGTTATCCGGACGGATTGAAGGAGCATGAGATCTCACTGTACACGAGGATCACATCGCTGTCTGATATCTATGATGCGATGGTATCGGAGCGAAGCTACAAGGGGGCAGTACTGCCGTTTCAGGTACTTGATATGTTCTACCGGGGAACGTTTCAGGGGCTGGACCGGAAGCTGGTCATGGTATTTTTAAAGCATCTGCGGCAGCATTTTGTCTATAGCAGGGTGATCATGTCCGACGGAAAGGTCGGTTATATCCGCTATATTCCGGTCAATGACGCCCGGTATCCGGTCGTAGAACAGGATGGCTGGATCCGGCAGACGGATGATAGCTGGTACTGCAGGGAAATGCTTACATTATAGGAGGAACAAATATTATGAGAATTACAGTGAAGGTAGGGACATCTACACTGGCATATCCGACCGGACGGCTCAACATCCGCCGGGTCGAGGAACTGGTAAAGACGCTGAGTGACCTGAAAAATGCCGGTCATGAGATCATTTTCGTATCATCGGGGGCGATCGCGATGGGAGTCGGAAAACTGCCATTAAGCAGCAGACCAAGTGATATACCGACCAAGCAGGCGGCGGCTGCGGTCGGACAGTGTGAGCTCATGTACACCTATGACCGGATGTTTGCGGAGTATAACCATGTTGTGGCACAGATCCTGTTGACGAGTTCGGATTTTGACCATGAGGATCGCAGACTGAATCTGGAAAATACGCTGTTTCGCCTGCTCGAACTCGATGTCATACCGGTTATCAATGAGAATGATACGATCGCGACGGATGAGATCTCTGTCGGTGACAATGATACGCTGGCGGCGATCGTGGCGCGGTGCGTGAAGTCGGATCTGCTCGTGCTGTTATCGGATATTGACGGACTGTATACGGCGGATCCGCATAAAGATAAAGATGCACGCTTTATCTCTCGTGTGGAGACGATCACACCGGAGATCGAGGCGCTCGCGGGTGGCAGCGGCAGCTCGCTTGGCACAGGCGGAATGGCCACCAAGCTGCATGCGGCGCGTCTAGTGACACAGGCAGGATTCGACATGGTCATCACAAACGGTGCGAGACCGGAAGTATTATATGATATCGTAGAAGGAAAAGCTGTCGGAACGAGATTTATCGGGGAGGGAAAGGTATGACGACACAGGAGATCTTAGAGGCGGCGCGCAGTGCCAAGGGGCTGATCGCGCAGGCAGACACAGACAGAAAAAATGCAGCATTGCTGGCAATGGCAGATTATCTGGTCGCAGAAACGAGTGCGATCCTGACTGCAAATGAAGCAGATCTGATCGCAGCAAAGGGACAGATCTCAGAGGTCATGTTAGACCGGCTGCGCCTGAGCGCAGAGCGGATCGCTGATATGGCGGAGGGTATCCGTCAGGTGGCAGCACTGCCTGATCCGGTTGGAAAGGTCAGATACAGCCATAGCCGTCCGAACGGACTGCAGATCGAGCGTGTCGGCTGTCCGCTCGGTGTCGTCGCGATTATCTATGAGAGCAGACCGAATGTGACGAGTGACGCAGCGGCGCTTGCGATCAAGAGCGGAAATGCCTGCATCCTGCGCTGCGGAAAAGAGGCCTGGCGCAGCAGTGCGGCGATCGTACATGCGTTAAAGCAGGGACTGGCATCGAAGAAACTGCCGATGGAGGCGGTCAATCTGATCGAGGATACGACACATGCCAGTGCAAACGAACTGATGACGGCAGTCGGATATGTGGATCTGCTCATTCCGCGTGGTGGCGCGGGACTGATCCGTGCATGCGTCGAGCATGCCAAGGTGCCCTGCATCCAGACCGGAACCGGCATCTGCCATATATTTGTGGATAGTTCTGCGGATATTGCGCAGGCAGTGGATATTGTGGAGAATGCCAAGACGAGCAGACCCAGCGTATGCAATGCGATGGAAGTCTGTCTGGTGGCAGAGAATATCGCACCGCGTTTTCTGCCGGAATTAAAGAAGCGTCTGGTAGAGGAACGAGCAGCCACAGGAAAACAGCCGGTAGAGCTGCGGCTGGATCCGCGTGCGGCACAGATCATCGATGGTACACCGGCCGGAGCGGATGATTTTGATACGGAATTTCTGGATTATATACTGGCTGTGAAGGTCGTATCCGGAGTGGACGAGGCGATCGCGCATATCGCGGCTCATTCGACCGGACACAGTGAGTCGATCCTGACACGCGATGAGGCGCATGCGGATCAGTTTACGAGGATGGTAGATTCTGCGGCAGTGTATGTCAATGCTTCGACCCGTTTTACGGATGGCGGAGAGTTCGGACTGGGCTGTGAGATGGGTATCTCGACACAGAAACTGCACGCACGCGGACCGATGGGGCTGGATGAACTGTGCAGCTATAAATATGTGATCCACGGGAACGGACAGATCCGGTAAGGAGGCGTGAACAGATGAATATGGAGAAGAAATCGTCGGATGCAAAGGGGACGCACCGTCTGCGGCATACGATCGCAGACCGAGTGCTCGGTGTGCTGCTCGTGCTGGCTCTGATGCTCACTTCTGTATGTGTGCTGGCACCGGATGAGGCACAGGCAGCGGCAAAGACACCGGTAGAGCAGTACGGACGCCTGTCTGTGAAGGATGGCCAGCTCGTAGACCGGGATGGAAAAGCGGTACAGCTAAAGGGTGTGAGTTCGCACGGACTGGCATGGTATCCGCAGTACATGAATGAGAAAGCATTTCGGACGATGCGTGACAAGTGGGGTGTACAGGTCGTGCGTCTGGCGATGTATACGGCCGAATACAACGGTTACTGTACTTCGGATGCCGCCAATCAGAAGAAGCTGCGGAAACAGATCTATGATGCGGCAGATGCCGCGCAGAGGCTCGGTATGTACGTGATTATAGACTGGCATGTGTTAAGCGACGGCAATCCGAAGACCAATCAGGCACAGGCAAAGAAATTTTTCAAGATCATGGCAAAACGCTATGCGGACGCAGACAATGTCATCTATGAGATCTGCAATGAACCAAACGGTGGTACGTCATGGGCACAGATCAAGTCCTATGCCGGATCGGTGATCAAGGTGATCCGCAAGTATGATAAGGATGGTATCATTATCGTCGGTACGCCTACCTGGAGTCAGGATATCGATCAGGCAGCAGCATCTCCGATCAAGGGCTATGACAATCTGATGTATGCGCTGCATTTTTATGCGGATACGCACAGAGACTGGCTGCGTGACCGCTTAGAGCAGGCAAAGAAGGCAGGACTTCCGGTGTTCGTGACGGAATACGGGATCTGTGATGCATCCGGAGCAGGAGCGGTCAATAAAACCGAGGCAAATAAATGGATGAAGCTGCTCGATAAATACAAAGTCAGTAGCTGCATCTGGAATCTGTCCAATAAGGCAGAGACCTCTGCACTGCTTGTGCAGTCCTGCACGAAGACCTTCGGCTGGAAGACCTCGGATCTGTCCGACTCGGGAAAATGGTTTGTAAAGATGATGAAGAACCGGAAATAGGCTTAAATACGGAAAAGAAATACGACCCTGTCAGATCACTCTGACGGGGTCGCTTTTTGCAGTGCCTGATCGATCGCGTGAACCAGAACCGCAGAGGTATATTGATTTTCTGCTTCGTAGGTGATGCCTTCGAGCGACTGCTGTGAGACGATCTGATCGCGCAGACGTTCGATGGTAGGCTCCATCAGCGGATACATGACGGCGACGCTGTCCGTCAGCTCAATGAGTGAGATATCCTTGATACGGTCTTTGTCTACGATCACTGCCACATCGACACTCCGGTTCTGGAAGTCGATGGTAGAGGTATAGACACCGGGTATGTACGTGGCGGCGGCAGCCGCTGTGGGTTCTTTCTTATCACCGCCAAACATCGTGACGAGCAGAAGAATGAGTATGATACCTAGGGCAGCGAAGATCGCCGTGTACACCAGCTCCTTCATATGAAGCACAAGAATTTTCGTTTGTCGACTCATCGGATCGCACCTCCCTCACGTCTTTGATTCAGTATATGAATCAGAAAAATGATTCAGAACTATATTTCAAAATCATGCAAGCATGATTCACACATTTTCGCGGTGGAGATGATAACAGTTCAGTCCGCGCCATTCGAGGAGACATTTTTACGGTGGAGATGGTAACAGTTCAGTCCGCGCCATTCGCAAAGACGCCTGACGGCGTTTTCCCACTGCTTCGCAGTTAACTTTGCTCATAAGAAGGCGCTCACCTCATCACCTGTGAAATGTGCTCATTCATGCAAGCATGATTCACACATTTTCGCGGTGATGACTGAACTGTTAAAAAAATTTAAAAAATTTGAAAATTATGCTTGACTTTTGGAATATCATGAGGTATATTAATACCTGTGCTAAGGAACAGCACACAAAACAAACCAAATAAATTGGACATGCGATAGTGGCGTAGTTGGTAACGCGCGACCTTGCCAAGGTCGAGACCGCGGGTTCGAGCCCCGTCTATCGCTCTCAGAAGAATCCTCGGGAACGCTTATCAGAAGCGGGTTCGGGGGTTTTTTATTACCATTTTGACAGATGGAAAAAAGTTCTATTGACATTCGGGCAATCTTCTGTATAATGCAGATTGGTAAAATACGAGTCATAAGGAGGATAAGATCATGATGAAGAAAAAAATACTTGCATGCGTCCTTGCGCTGGCATGTACGGCGGGTGCATTTTCGGCAGTAACGGCGGTAGAAGAGCCGGTGACAATGGAGGCAGCTACCAAGAAGGCTCCTTCGCTGAATCAGATGTACCGCGCGGTAAAAGCAGCATATGGCAGCGATTATGCACCTTGTGAAAAACTGAACAAGAGCGATATCAACAGCCGTTATGGACTCTCAAGTAGTTGGTATAAGGGTGCAATCGCAGAATTGCCGCTTATGAGTACGCAGGCAGATGAGCTTGTGATTGTGAAAGCAAAAAACAACGCTTCCAAGAAGAAGATTAAGCGGGCGCTGAAGAACTATCAGAGCCAGTTAAAGAATGACACACATCAGTATCCCATGAATCAGTTAAAGATTCAGGCGTCGCGTGTATATGTAAAAGGAAAGTATGTATGTTTCTTTGTCCTTGGCAATATTGACAACCGGACAGAAGAACAGAGCGAAGCACAGGCGCTTGCTGCATATAAGCAGCAGAATGAAAAAGCTGTAGCTGCGATTAGAAAGCTGTATCAATGATCGGATAATAAAAAAGCGTTGTACCGTAACTGCGGTACAGCGCTTTTTTCGTGCGATATTATTCTGATATTATTCTTCGGAATCTTCGGTTCCGAGATCATTTAAATAATTATCCACAGCATCGGTATTGACAGATACGGTAGAGTTGCTGCTGTCGGCACCTGTATTGCCGGTCGCTTTGCCGTAAATGGAAAATCCGATCCAGATACAGATCGCTGCAGCGATGACCGCTACAATGATCCATGCAAGAGCACGCTCAAGCTTTTCCTGACGCATGGACTGTTTGCGATGCGTCTTTGCTTTCTTATACTGATCTACTTTTGCCTGACTCATAATCGTTCTCCTTCTGCTAAATTGATTGGAAACGGAACTTTTATCTGATCCCCGCTTCGAATAATCAACAGTATACACTATTTTCGTCATTTGTGGACGAAAAACACAAAAAATACACGAATAAATCTGCCGGTCAGACAAATGCTTTGAGCCGGGCGATCAGGCAGCCGCGTTGATGCCGTCGTGGATCCATGTACGGACATCGGGGATCTGGCTGAGGATCGGCAACAGTACACAGGCGATCACGATACCTGTGACACCCTGAACGATATTCGCGGGAACACCGGCTGCGGAATAGGCGATACCACCTGCGATCGCCGCAGAAGTAAATCCACCGTTGGATGCTGCGTTCAGACCGATCTCAAATACAAAATATCCGAATACCATGATCGCTTCGCCGATAATGCCGCCGAGAATAACGCGTACGGTAGAGGCGATCTTGTTGCCTGCGAGCAGATTGCTGCTCTTGCGGAACAGAACACCGGCGATCATAGCGGTGAGCGCCTTGATAATAAAAGTAGCGGGAACCCATACCATATATCCGCTGAACAGATCAGACAGCATAGATCCGATACCTGCTGCGAGTGCACCCATGCCGGGTCCTAAGATCACGCCGCACAGCAGCACCATACCATCACCGGGATGAATGTATCCGCCTGTAGGGGTAGGAATCTTGATGATCATTGTGCAGATGCAGGTCAGTGCCGCAAACAGTGCGGAAACAACCCATTTTTTTGTTGTGTTTGAATTCATAATGTCCTCTTTTCCTGCGGTCATGCTAACCGCATATGTTTCAATTCCCAATTGGTTGCACTGATGATAAATCAAAACTGGATTGATGAAAATGTCCAGTTTTTGGAAAAATAGCCATACCAGTACACGCTGCATAGATATGTCAGAAGGAAGAAAAGAACTTTTACATATTGGATAAGTGTGCTATAATATACGGATATCAATGGGTGTTTGGGGTCTTACAGAGGGAGGAAACCGGATTGGGTGCAGCGATTGTATTGCAATGGGTCAGTATTTTATTTACGATACTGCTGTTGTTTTGGACAAACAGGGGAAAGAGTACGAAGGAGAAAAAGGCGATCGTGGCGTATATGGTCATGACGCTGGTACTAAATACGTCGTATCTCTTTGAACTGATGGCCGGTGAACAGGCAACGGCTTTTATGGCACTGGAGCTGCAATACGGCTGTCTGATCTTTATGGGCTATTTTATCTGCCTGTTTTTCTGTTTTTATGCAAAAAATCATGTACCGCAGTGGGTGGCGGTGTATACCATGATCTACGATCTGATCATGCTGGTGGTCGTATGGACAGGCAATTACCATGAACTCATGTTCAAAAAGGTCGCTTATGAGCCGATGGCACATGGATATGGTCTGGTATTTGAGCGCGGAGAATTGTATGTGCTCATGATACTCGGCTGTGAGGTCGCACCGGTTCTGGTGTCACTGTTTGCGGTGATCTCTTATATTAGTAAAGAAAATTCTCTGCGTCTGCGCCGACGGATGATCTGGGTAGCGGTGATCGTCTATGCCTCTTATATATCCGAAGTTCTATTTTTTAATCCTGCGATGAGAAACTACTATAATTTTACCGCGCCGGCCGGCATGCTGCTCATCGATCTGTTTGTCTTACGTTTCTGGGGACGGCGGGGCTTCCACATGGAGACGGCAGCGATTAATGCGGCATTTGACAATATGCAGGAAGGTATCATCGTGCTGAACAAGGCGTTAGATCTTCTATATTATAATAACGCTGCAAAAACGATCTTTCCGGAACTCGAACCGGAGCTGTTCCGGCACAATATCCGCCGTCTGCACAGCATACCGTTAGAGATGCTGGAAGAGTATGAACAGCGGGAATTTGATCTGGAAAGCCGGCATTACGGAGTGACCCGTGCACCGATCCGTGATTCGTGGGCCGGTGTCTGCGGGTATGTGCTGGTAATTAACGACCAGACCAAAGAGTACAATTATATTGCCGAGATATCCAGCGGCAGGAAAAAAGCGGAAAGTGCACAGCAGGATGCACTCCGTGCGCTGGGTGAGGCGAAGAAAGCGAACCGGATCAAGAGTGACTTCCTTACCAATATCTCACATGAGATCCGCACGCCGATGAATGCGATTGTGGGACTGTCTGAACTGATCATAGAGGAGAGCCGTGGCAGGAAGGTATATGATTTTGCATGTGATATCAAAAATGCATCGACGAATCTGCTGGTGATCATCAATGATATTTTAAGCCTGTCAAAGCTCGAAAACGGTCAGATGGAGCTCGCACAGGAAGCCTACGGCACAGAGCAGTTGATCGAGGAGACGCTGCATCTGTCCAAGCTGTCGGCGGCATCGCGTGGCCTGCAGCTCAAGCGTGACATATCCAAAAAGATTCCCTGCCGTCTGATCGGCGATCCGCTTCGCATCCGTCAGATGATCTCCAATTTCCTCGATTTTGGCATGAAATATACCGAGAGGGGCTATGTGAAGATCACGGTGACACACAAATGGCTCGATGAAGAACGCGTGCTGATGGTATTCCAGTTCGAAGATACCGGAGTCGGATTTAATCAGGAGGAGCTGGAATGCATTTTTGACCAGTTCCGGTTTATGGATGAGACGAAAGAACGCAATCTGGAGAGCATGGGGCTGGGTATCGCACTGACGAAGCGCTTTGTCGATCTGATGGACGGCAAGGTGGAGGCGTCGAGTGAGCCGGGAAAGGGAACGACTTTTACCGTATGTATTCCGCAGAAGGTTGCGGACCTGCGCAGTATCGAGCAGCAGCCGTGGCGCAAGCATGATGTGACGGAAGCGGTCGACCGCGCGTTTGTTGTGCCGGATTACCGGGTGCTCGTTGTGGATGATAATAAGATCAATCTGAAGGTGGCGTGTGGCGCACTGGCACCGTATCAGTTTATCGTCGATGAGGCAAAGAGTGGTGCACAGGCGATTGAAATGGTCAAAAACCATGTGTACGATCTGATCCTCATGGATCATATGATGCCGGAGATGGACGGTATCGAGGCGACGGACCACATCCGGCGAGACTGTGGGGAAAACGGTGAAAAGCCGGTCATTATCGCGCTGTCTGCCAATGCCTATAACAATGCAAAGGAAATGTTTATGAGCAACGGCTTCCAGGATTTTATCTCCAAGCCGTTAGACAAGGATGAGCTCCACCGGATGCTCTGCAAATGGATCCCGCAGGAACGCAGGCAGCCGGTAGAAGGAACACCGCAGGCCAATGAGAAGATCGAGCGTGCCGGAATGGCGGAGCTGTTCATGGCGGGCGTGGATGTCAAACGTGCGCTGGATGCGCATACCGGCGGCGTGGACGATTATCTGGAGCTGCTGGAGCTGTACTACATGGACGGCGAGACAAAGCGCGGACTGATCGAGCGGCTGGCAAAGGAAGAGGATTATAAAAATTATGAGATCGAGGTACACGGCTTAAAGAGTGCTTCCGCCAATATCGGAGCCTATGAATTTTCGGATCTGGCAAAGGATCATGAGTTCGCAGCGAAGGAAGGCAACTATGAGCTGATTCAGAAGGGTGTCGGAAAGCTGCTCGCAGAGTATGGCTTTCTGCTGCGTGAGATCGAGCGCGTATTAAAGACACGCGGCTATCTAACAGAGGAGACATCCGAGGCACCGGAAGGCGAATGCATGCCTGCACAGGAGGCGTATGAACGCATGAGGGAGATCCTTGATGATGTGGAAAATTTCCGCTCAAAAGATGCAGCAGCCAAAGTTGAGAAGCTTTTGTCAGAAAATATTGAAAAAAGTGTGAATGAATGCTTGAAAGATGTACGAAATAGGCTTAAAATGTATGATGATGATACCGCTGAGGATCTCTTGCGCGCATTTCTCGAAAACGCGGCACAGGGATCGGATGTGATCGTATAGGAGATACAGGAACATGGAAAAGATGAGAATACTTGCGATAGATGACAATACCGTTAATCTGGCAACTCTGGAACAGGAATTAAAATCAAAATATGAAGTGATCCCGATGATCTCAGGACGCAGAGCAATCAAGTATCTGTATCGGGAACAGGTGGATCTGATCCTGTTAGATGTAGAGATGCCGATCATGGATGGTATCGAGACTTTAAAAGAAATCCGGGCACAGGAAAACGGTGTGACGGTACCGGTCATTTTCCTCACTGCCAAAAAAGATAAGGCGACAGTCATAGATGGTGCCAAGCTGGGTATCATGGACTATATTACGAAACCGTTTGATCCGGAGGATCTGCATGAGCGTATTGAGCGCGTATTCAAGCGGCTGGGTGTGCTGCCGATGGAGGAGGAAGAACTCTATCAGCGCGTGACCGGTATTCTGAAGGATATGAAGGAGCAGCGTATCAAGCAGGCGATCGTCAAGACCGAGGAGGTCTTGAATTATCAGATCGACGAGGAATTGTCGGGACGTATCCGTACGGTACTCAATAAATTAAAACAGGGCAACGTAGACAATGCGATCGAGATGATGGAGCGTGTCGTTGATTATATGGATCAGCGGCTGTTTTCCGGCAAGAAAGCGAATGCACTGCCGATCTCGGAATCCGATATATCGGTGCGTATTCTCTATGCGGTGGATGATCTGGCCAATTTCAAGCGCAAGGAAGCCATCGGTAAGTTAACCGAGCTGCAAAAGTATGACATCGGAAACTATGTGCGCAAGTCTACGGAAGAGGTTATCCAGATGCTGGAAGAGTATGATGAGGTGCAGGCGGAGGCAAAGCTGCGCTCGCTGCTGTCAGAACTCAAAAAGCGTTCTTCCGCCCAATTGTCCGAACGTGGAGAGGACGCAGATATGAGAGCGCAGAGTGGATATCATTCGAATATCAATATATAAACGAAAAGAGGAAGTATTACCGTGAACGAGACAAAGAAAATTAAAGACATGACAAGAACCGAGTATGCGAGCTATGTGCAGAGCCACTATCGCAATGACCCGCAGTGGGTGCGCACAATGCTGATCTCAAAATATGACAGAGAACATAATATCAAAAGTAAATAATTCGCTGAAAACAACAGCAAAACAGAAAAAACCACAAAAAAACAGAAAAATATGTGGTTTTTTCTGCTCTATTATGTTATACTTTTAGGCAGAAACCAAAATGTACAAGGCTAAGTATTTGGAGGAAGCAAACATGCCGAAACAGTATTATGATGGAGAGATCGAGAAGTCTCCCCGTATTCCGAAATTAATAGAGCATCTGTTTGCCGAGATGCCGGTGATAGAGGCAGACCGTGCGGAGATCGTGACTGAGAGCTATCGCGAGACAGAAAAAGATCCGATCATCACACGCCGTGCGAAGGCATTTCAGGCGATCTGTGAGAAGCTGCCGATCGTGATCCGTCCGTTGGAGCTGATCGTGGGCAGCAATTCAATTGCACCGCGCGGATGCCAGATGTTCCCTGAGTATTCCTTTGAGTGGATGGAGCAGGAGTATGATACGGTAGCAACGCGTGAGGCAGACCCGTTCTATATCGCCGATGATACGAAGAAGCGTCTGCACGAGGCGTACAAATATTGGAAGGGCAAGACGACCAGTGAGCTGGCGACTGCTACGATGGCTGATGAGTCACTCATGGCGATGAAGCACAACATCTTTACGCCCGGTAACTACTACTACAACGGTATCGGTCATTTTACCGTCAAGTATGAGGAAGTGCTCGCAATCGGATTCGAGGGCATTATCGAAAAGATCGATAAGGAACTGGACAAGCTGACACTGTGCGCACCGGATTATGCGAGACATCATGCATTCCTGATGGCTGCGAAGATGAGCTGTCAGGCTGCGATCACATATGCGAAGAGATATGCACGTCTTGCAGCCGAGGAAGCCGAGACGGAGACAGATCCGGTCAGAAAAGAGGAGCTGCGCGTGATCGCTGCGAACTGTGAGAAGGTTCCGGCAAAGCCTGCGGAGACTTTCTATGAGGCATGTCAGTCCTTCTGGTTTGTACAGGAGCTGCTGCAGACAGAGTCCAGCGGACATTCAATCTCGCCCGGACGTTTTGACCAGTATATGTATCCTTATTATAAGAAGGATATGGATGAGGGACGTATTACCCGTGAGTTTGCACAGGAACTGATGGATTGTATCTGGATCAAGCTCAACGACCTGAATAAATGCCGCGATGAGGGCAGTGCAGACGGATTCGCAGGCTACAGCCTGTTCCAGAATCTGATCGCAGGCGGACAGGATGAGGAAGGTCTGGATGTGACCAACGATCTGTCATTCATGTGTCTGGAAGCCAGCATGCATGTCATGCTGCCGCAGCCGTCACTGTCTGTCCGTATCTGGAACAAGACACCGGATGCATTCATTATCAAGGCAGCACGTCTGGCACGTACCGGTGTCGGTCTGCCGGCATTCTACAATGATGAGGTGATCATCCCTTCACTGATGAGCAGAGGCGTATCGCTGGCAGATGCACGTACCTACAATATCATCGGATGTGTGGAGCCTCAGAAGGCAGGTAAGACAGACGGATGGCATGATGCTGCATTCTTTAATATGTGTCGTCCGCTGGAGATGGTATTCTCAAACGGTTACGAGAATGGTGAGAAGGTCGGCCCGCAGACCGGCGATGTCACCAAGATGGAGACATTCGAAGAATTCTATGCTGCTTATGAAAAGCAGATGAACTATTTTATCGCAGTTATGGTCAATGCACTCAACTGTATTGACAATGCGCATGCAACACGTATGCCGCTGCCGTTCCAGTCCAGCATGATCGATGATTGTATCGGACGTGGAAAGGCACTGCAGGAGGGCGGCGCGATCTACAACTTTACCGGTCCGCAGGGATTCGGTATCGCGAACGTAGCTGACTCCATGTTAGCGATCCGTGAGCTGGTCTATGAGAAGAAGACCGTCACGATGGCAGAGATGAAGGATGCGTTAGAGAACAATTTCGGTAAGGGACTCAGCACGATGCGTATGCAGGAACTGTCCTCCCAGATCATCGCAGATATGATCGCCAAGGGTCAGACAGTCGGCGAGAAGGAGATCGCGGTTATCGCAGAGACACTTGCCAATGTCAAGCCGGATGAGGCGACACAGAAGCGTTATGATGAGATCCTTGCCCTGATCGAGCAGGCTCCGAAATACGGAAATGATGACGATGATGCGGATGCAATGGCACGCCGCGTGGCATATGCTTATACCAAGCCGCTCCAGCAGTACAGAAATCCCAGAGGCGGCATGTATCAGGCGGGACTGTATCCGGTATCTGCCAACGTACCGCTCGGCAGACAGACCGGAGCCACACCGGACGGCAGACTGGCCAACACACCGGTAGCCGATGGTGTCGGACCGATGCAGGGACGCGATATCAAGGGACCGACCGCAACAGCCAATTCGGTAGCGAAGCTGGATCACGGCATCGCATCAAACGGTACGCTGTTCAACCAGAAGTTCCATCCGTCAGCATTGTCCGGTGAGGAAGGACTGCGCAAGTTTGCATCTTATATCCGTACCTTCTTTGATGAGAAGGGTATGCATATGCAGTTTAACGTTGTAAGCCGTGAGACTTTGCTGGATGCGCAGAAGCACCCGGAAAATTATAAGACACTCGTTGTCCGTGTAGCAGGCTACAGTGCATTGTTTACAACACTGTCCAAGTCACTGCAGGATGATATCATCAAGAGAACAGAGCAAGGTGGATTTTAATAAATGAGTCGAAGAGCAGCGATTGAGCGAAGCACAAAAGAGACAAAGATAAAAGTAGAACTGGAACTTGACGGCACCGGTGAGAGCAGGATCGATACCGGGATCGGCTTTTTCGATCATATGCTGGATGGTTTTACCAGACATGGTCTGTTTGATCTTTGTGCAACCTGTCAGGGGGATGTACATGTAGACAGTCATCACACGATTGAGGACATGGGCATCGTGCTTGGCACTGCGATCCGTGAGGCACTTGGAGATAAAAAAGGAATCGTCCGCTACGGCAGTTGTATGCTGCCGATGGATGAGACGCTGGCGATGTGTGCGATTGACCTGTCGGGGAGACCGTATCTGGTGTTTGATGCACCGTTCCGCGGTCAGATGGTCGGTGGCATGGATACACAGATGGCGCATGAGTTTTTCTATGCGGTCAGTTACGCAGCCGGTATGAATCTGCATCTGAAGGTGCTCTATGGAGAGAACGACCACCATATGATGGAGGCGTTGTTCAAGGCATTTGCAAAGGCGCTCGATGCAGCAACCCGGATGGATCCGAGGATCACGGATGTATTATCGACAAAGGGTTCCCTGTAGCAGACAGGTGAACATATAAGATCCCGCTTGGATCACTGAACGATCAGAGGAGAAACGCATGTGCATTTCTCCTCTATATTTTTGTTAAAAATCACCAAAAAAAGAAATATATAGTATCTTGGTTGACACCATACACAACATCTAGTACAATACATGTTAGCGACGTTTTTGGCAGGTGAATCGGGCAGAACGTATTTTTTTTCGCTGTTTGCATCTGCCGGTAAGAGAAGGAACACGCTGAAGGAGTATGCGGTATGAAGATTATTAAACGAAGTGGGGCAGAAGAAGATTACGATATCACAAAGATCATCGCGGCAGTACAGAAGGCAAACGAGAGTGTGCCTGCGGCAGAGCGTATGACGCAGGAGCAGATTCTAAAAATTGCTGATAACGTGCGTAATGCCTGCGAGGAGATGAATCGTGCGCTCAATGTGGAGGAGATACAGGATCTGGTAGAGAATCAGATCATGGGTCTGCATGCATTCGGCGTTGCGAGAAATTATATCACATACCGTTATCGGAGAGCGCTCGTGCGTAAGTCCAATTCTACGGATGAGCAGATTCTCAGCCTGATCGAATGTAATAATGAAGAAGTAAAACAGGAAAATTCCAATAAAAATCCGACGGTAAACAGCGTGCAGCGTGACTATATGGCAGGAGAGGTCAGCAAGGATATCACGAGACGTTTTCTGTTGCCGCAGGAGATCATCGAGGCGCATGAGAAAGGAATCATCCATTTTCATGATGCGGATTATTTTGCACAGCATATGCACAACTGCTGTCTGGTCAATCTGGAGGACATGCTCCAGAACGGTACGGTCATCAGCGAGACGATGATCGACAGGCCGAAGAGCTTTGCGACAGCTTGTAATATCGCGACGCAGAGTATCGCACAGATCGCGAGTGCACAGTATGGCGGTCAGAGTATCTCTCTGGCGCATCTGGCTCCGTTTGTGCAGGTCAGCCGTGAGAAATACCGTGCGAAGGTGCGCGAGGAGTTTGAGGCAGAGGGACTGCAGCTCGATGAGGATAAGATCAACGATATCGCGGAGATGCGTGTGCGCGAGGAGATCAAGCAGGGTGTACAGATGATCCAGTATCAGGTGATCTCACTCATGACGACGAATGGACAGGCTCCGTTCGTGACAGTGTTCATGTATCTGGATGAGGTGCCTGAGGGACGCAGCAGAGATGATCTGGCTATGATCATCGAGGAGATGCTGTATCAGCGTATCAGAGGTGTGAAAAATGAGCGTGGTGTCTATATCACACCGGCATTCCCGAAGCTGATCTATACGCTGGAAGAGGATAATATCCATGAAGACAGCAAGTATTTTTATCTGACAAAGATCGCAGCCGAGTGTACGGCAAAGCGTATGGTGCCGGATTATATTTCCGAGAAGATCATGCGTCAGCTCAAAAAGGGTGATGTATATACCTGTATGGGCTGCCGGAGCTTCCTGACACCCGATCGTTTCACAGATGCAGGAGTTGGAAATATCGCGAATGCGGGCAATTATGCGGAAGGAAAGCATAAATATTACGGCAGATTCAATCAGGGTGTTGTGACCCTGAATCTGGTCGATATCGCATGTTCTTCCGGTGGAGACATGGATCAGTTCTGGAAGATCTTTGATGAGCGTCTGGATCTGTGCTACCGGGCTCTGATGTGCCGCCATGAGCGCCTGAAGGGGACACCTTCGGATGTCGCACCGATCTTGTGGCAGCATGGAGCACTGGCCCGGCTGGCACCGGGAGAGAAGATCGATAAGCTGTTATACAACGGTTATTCTACGATTTCACTCGGCTATGCGGGACTGTGTGAGTGCACCAGATATATGACCGGTAAATCACATACGGATGCGGAGGCAACACCGTTCGCTTTACAGGTGATGCAGTATCTG
>JBNMHW010000047.1:0-21590 GCA_050872965.1 bacterium
CGGACACGAGAAAGTATCCACAACACTTAACACATACTCTCATCTGTTTCCACATAAACAGCAGGAGCTTGTGCATAGTCTGGAATCATTGCAGGCAACAGATTTGCCAACACCTGAGCCACCATCTGATAACCCTTTGCTTGAAGCAGCAGGTATAACCTGTGAAGTACCTCAGACTCAGAGCAACGGCTCAGATGTAACAATCCGACCTCAGTTTGGACCTGCGTTAGTACCACCAAATACCGCATCAGGGAAAATCATCCAGATGCCACAAAGAAAGATCATATAGAAGAAATCCAGCAGTCATCAGGATTTCTTGCTATTAAAGTTAATGACAACCAACTGAATACGATAAAAAAGAGTAGTTGCTATTAGTAGCAAATTAGTAGCAGCGCAAAAGAAAAAGTCTCGGAAGCCGCTTGTTTAGCGGGTTCCAAGACTTGTGGTTTTTATTCGAACTCAATCGTTCCCGGCGGCTTGCTCGTCAGATCGTAGAATACTCGATTGACTCCCTTCACCTCGTTGATGATACGGCTCATGACTCTCTGGAGTACCTCGAACGGTATCTCGGCAGATTCAGCTGTCATGAAGTCGATCGTATTGACTGCACGCAGCGCAACTGCATAGTCGTAGGTTCGCTCGTCTCCCATGACTCCGACAGAGCGCATGTTGGTCAGCGCTGCGAAATACTGGTTCGGCATCCACGCGGGATCATGTCCGTTTTCTTTCTTGTATGCTGCGGCTGCAGCGTCTACTTCTTCGCGATAGATATAGTCGGCATCCTGCACGATACGCACCTTATCGGCATTGACTTCTCCGATGATACGGATACCCAGTCCGGGGCCGGGGAACGGCTGACGGAATACGAGATGCTCCGGAATACCCAGTTCCAGTCCTGCCTTGCGGACCTCATCCTTGAACAGATCGCGCAACGGCTCGATAATCTCCTTAAAATCTACATATTCAGGCAGACCACCTACATTGTGGTGGGACTTGATCACTGCGGACTCACCACCCAGACCGGATTCCACGACATCCGGATAGATCGTGCCCTGTGCGAGGAAGTCTACAGCACCGATCTTCTTGGCTTCTTCCTCGAATACACGGATAAACTCTTCTCCGATGATCTTTCTCTTGTGCTCGGGTTCTGTCACGCCTGCCAGCTTGTTATAATAACGCTCCTGTGCATTGACACGGATAAAGTTCAGATCAAAGATGCCACCCGCACCAAATACAGCCTCTACTTCGTCACCTTCATTTTTACGCAGCAGACCATGATCGACAAATACACAGGTCAACTGTTTTCCGATCGCTCTGGACAACAATCCTGCTGCCACGGATGAATCCACACCACCGGACAATGCCAGCAGCACTTTTCCGTCGCCAACTTTTTCGCGGATCGCACGGATCGACTGCTCTACAAAGGAGTCCATGCGCCAGTCACCGGCACATCCGCAGATACCGGTCACAAAGTTATTCAGGATCTCCTTACCCTGAACAGTATGCAGTACTTCCGGATGGAACTGGATCGCATACAGGTTTTTCTGTGCATTCTGCGCGGTTGCCACCGGGCAGTCCGCCGTGTGCGCCACGATCTCAAAACCCGGAGCTACCTTTGAAATATAATCAAAATGACTCATCCAGCAGATCGTCTTCTCACTCACACCTGCAAACAACGGCGATGTCGTATCGACCATGACCTCTGTCTTTCCGTACTCACGCACTGGCGCTTTCTCTACTTTTCCACCAAGAATATGCATCATCAGCTGCGCGCCATAGCACAGACCCAGCACCGGAATCCCGAGTTCAAACAGTTCCTTGGTATAAGTCGGTGCGCCCGGCTCATAACAGCTGTTCGGTCCTCCGGTCAGGATAATTCCCTTCGGATTCATTTCTTTGATTTTTTGTATATCGGTCTTATAGGAATAGATCTCGCAATATACATTGCATTCTCTGACACGGCGCGCAACCAACTGGTTGTACTGCCCGCCAAAGTCAATGACGATGACTGTCTCTCTTGTCATGTTGTTCCTCCTGCTTTTCCTCAAAAAGATGTAAAGACCGGATGATGTGCATCATCCAGCCTTTTCTATCATAACAAAGCGCTCCGAGAACGACAAGCCCTTTTTCCTATTATTTTTCATGTATGCTTCGCGCAGTGATCTATTACTCTTCTGCGGTACTTTTGGTAACCACCGCTTTTGTGACCCATTTGCCTTGTAAGACACGAAATACGTTGACCAGTCCGGTGAGTGTCCATGTCAGACCGTTGGTATACCAGACGCCCCACATGCCAATACCGGGAATCATCATAAACATAAATGCGAATCCGATACGCCCGATCACTTCCGTGATACCGTTAATCATGGCAAAAAATGCATCCCCGACTCCGTTGAGCATTCCCCGCAATACATAGATCAATCCCAGTCCAAAATACATCGTGCTCGTAATGCGCAGACCTTTTGCTCCGATCCGGATGACTTCCGGCTCTTGAATAAAGATACTGACGATCGGCTCTCCGAACAGCCACATGACGACGATCATGAGCAGGCTGAAGATCGCCACCAGCCAGACACTTTTCTTTACTCCGGTACGCACACGGTCATACTGCCCGGCTCCTACATTCTGTCCTGCAAAAGTGGATACCGCCAGTGCCAGTGAATTGTACGGCTGCTGCACCAGATTTTCCACCCGGTTCGTCGCTGTATATGCTGCCATCACTGTCGCCCCGTATCGGTTGACCACACTCTGCAGCGCAACACAGGAAAATGCGATCAACGCATTCTGCGCAGCCACCGGTATACCGATCTGGAACGTTTTTTTCACAATCTCGGTATCATAGTTCATATGACGCCTTTTCAGCCGCAGATACCCGTTTTTTTGATAGCCGAAAACGATTGATCCCAGCATGGCAAAAAACTGCGCAATAACGGTTGCCCACGCTGCCCCTGCCACGCCCATCTGCATCGGCACAACAAACAGCAGATCCAATACCACATTGAGCACACTGGCAACACCCAAAAAGATCAACGGTGTCTTTGCGTCGCCCAGCGCACGCAACTCCGCCGATACCGTGTTATAGCCTGCCACGACTACCGTAAATCCACAGACAATACGCATATACACAAGTGCATCCGCGAAATTTTCCGCCGGTGTATGCATTAACCGCAGAATCGGAGCTGCCAGCGCTGCCCCGCATAAGCTCATGAGCAGACCTGTCGCTAATGTAATATAAATCGAATTGGCAATGATCTTTTTCACATATTCTTCTTCTCCGGCTCCGAAATACTGTGAGATCAGAATACCGATACCGGAACCAAGCCCCATACACAGCGAGAAAAACAAAAATGTGATGCTTCCGACCGACCCGACCGCACCTAATGCATTCGTTCCCACAAAACGCCCAACGATTACAGAATCTACCATATTATAAAACTGCTGAAACAGATTTCCTACCAGCATAGGCAGGGTAAATTTTAGCAACAATCCGGTTTCATTCCCCTTGGTCATATCCAATACATATTGACCTGCCATCGCCCTATCTCCTCTCTCGTCGTATCGACTCCCTTTTTTAACAGATATGACTATAGCAGAATCCACCGGAAAATCAAGCCCTATTTCAGACTTTTTTCACGTAAATATTTATCCTTTGTTGCCATGCCGCCACGGATATGCCGCTCGGATTTATTCATGTCCAACACTTTACGTGCCTCTGCCGCCAGTGAAGGGTTGATAAGCGTCAACCGTTCTGCGACATCCTTATGTACCGTCGATTTTGAAATTCCAAACTGCTTTGCAGTCTGGCGCACCGTTGTATTGTGCTCAATGATATAATTCGCGATATCTATCGCCCGTTTTTCTATATACTCTTTCAAAAAAGGAACCCCTTGGGAATACTTTGATTTAATATATGAGTATTCCTAAGGGGTTATTCCTCTATTTATAAACATCGCGGATCATTGAGCGCGCAAAATTTTATAACTCTCTGTGATCGATCACGCGCTTTGTCTTTTTCTCAGAGCGCGGCAGTGTTCCAACCGGAACGACTGTGATCTTCGGCGTTACTCCGATCTTTGATTTGAACAATTCCCGGATGGTTGCTTCTGCCTGATCGAATTCGATACGACCTTCCGCTTCGCAGGTCACGAGCATGACATCTCTGTTTTTCGATTCGTCATGTGCAATATTGATATTGTACTCACTGGAAATGCCATCCACCTGTGACAGCAGTTCCTCCACCTGACTCGGGAACATGTTTACGCCGTGTACCTTGAACATGTCATCACTTCTGCCCTTGATGACATCGATACGGGGATATTTTTTACATCTGTCGCACTTGCATGCAGTCGGAACAATGCGTGAAATATCATGTGTCCGGAAACGGATCAGCGGTGCCCCCTCCTTGACAAGCGTTGTGATGACGATCTCTCCTTCTTCTCCATCCGGCACCGGTTTTCCTGTCTTCGGATCGATGATCTCGATATAAATATAATCATCCCAGTAATGGATGGCACTCTCACCCGGACAATTGATACCGATTCCCGGTCCGTAGATCTCTGTCAGTCCGTAAATATCATATAACTCGATACCAAGACCCTCGCGGATACTGTTTCTCATCTTGTCACTCCAGCGTTCCGAACCGATCACACCCTTTTTCAGACAGATCTGATCCTTGATGCCGCGCTTTTCGATCTCTTCGGATAAAAGCAATGCATAGGAAGACGTTGCCGTGATCACCGTTGATTTTAAGTCTACCATCATCTGAAGCTGCTTGTCTGTATTGCCCGGTCCCATAGGGATCGCCATTGCCCCAAGCTTCTCACATCCAAGCTGGAAACCGATTCCGGCTGTCCACAGACCATAACCGGGTGTGATCTGTATCCGGTCCTTATTGGTAATGCCCGCTGTCTCGTAGCATCTGGCAAACATCGTCGCCCAGTCGTCCACATCCTTTGCGGTATAAGGTATGATAACCGGCTTACCCGTTGTTCCGGAGGATGAATGGATTCTGACGACTTTCTCGTCCTCAACCGCCTGTATACCGAGCGGATAAGCATTTCTCAGATCATCTTTGCTGGAAAACGGTAATGCCTCAAATTCTTCCTGACTGGAAATACCGCTGATGCCCAGCTCGCGGTATTTATTTCCATAATAATTGTCACTGCTGATCAGACGCTTGATCTGCGCATCCACCTGTGACAGTTGTGTTTCGTTTAACTGCATATATACCTCCCCTTTTTTACTGGTTTTGTCTGTTCTATGCCTGTTTTGAGGCATACGCATAGCCTTTTTCAAATGCCAGCCTGTTATTTTCCACGAATTTTGACGGTACACGCGCGTCGATCTCTTTACTGATCTCCTCTCCTGTGATGCCGAGTGCACCGGAACCGGCCGCCACTCCAAGCAGGATCACATTGAGATATTTATTGCTTCCGAATTCTGCGCATAGCTGTGCGGAATCTACTACGATCACACGACACTTTTCCTGCAGATATGAGAGCATTTCCGTTCCGTCATAACCGGTCTCCTGCAAGGACTCCGTTGTCGGCTTGACCGGATCCGCATTAACGATCACGAGCCCGTCCTTTTTCAGATACGGGAGATTTCTGACTGCTTCCGCAGGCTCAAAAGCTATGAGAATGTCACATTTTCCTTTCGGTATTAATGGCGAATACGCTTCGCCGATCCGCACATGGCTGGTGACTGAGCCTCCGCGCTGCGCCATTCCGATCGTTTCTGCCGAATGAACAATATTTCCTTCTTCCATAGCTGCGGCGGCGATGATCTTGGATGCCAATACGGTTCCCTGTCCGCCGACTCCGCATATTAATATATCTTTTTTCATGTATGAACCACTCACTTCTATACAAAATGAATCATAAAATGAATCAAATCCTATGAAGTGATCCTCTCCTTCCCTGCGTGTTCCGCGCTACTCATTTACGGTGATCGCGCCCACCGGACAGATCTGTCCGCACAGATTGCATCCGGTACATAGATTCTGATCGATCCGAACCTTTCCGTCGATCTTTACGATCGCCGGGCATCCGATCTCCCGAATACATTTCTGACATTGGATGCATGCGTCTGAAACTGCTGCCTTTTTTGCACTTTTTGCAATAGCAATACACGGTGATTTGAAAATAATTGCTTTGACACCTTTCTCTTCCGCCGCTTCTCTGACTACAGCCACTGCTGCCGACAGATCCAGCGGATCTACCGTCTTCACAAATGTCAGCCCGATTCCTTTTAAGATCCGTTCTATACTCACCTTCTCGACAATATCACCCATCATATTACGTCCCGTGCCGGGATGCGGCTGATGTCCGGTCATGGCTGTCGTTGAATTGTCCAGAATGCAGACCACAATATTAGCCTCATTATACACTGCATTGACGACTCCGGTCATACCGGATGCAAAAAATGTGGAATCTCCGATAAATGCAAACGAAGCGCCATCCATCTTCTCATCTACCCAGTGGAAGCCCTGCGCCATCGTGACACCGGCTCCCATACACAAGCATGTATCACACATGTCGAGCGGCATCGCATTTCCCAGTGTATAACATCCGATATCTCCGCAAAAATAGCTCTTTTTCCCTTTCATTGCCTGCTTTACCGCATAGAATGATGCTCTGTGCGGGCAGCCTGCACACAATACCGGCGGTCGTACCGGTAACTGCGGCGCATCTGAGGTATCGATCGTCGCATCTGTTAATGACAGCCCTAAAAAGTCACCCAGTATCTTCTGTGACAGCTCGTAGGAATTCTCTCCACTCGCCGGTACATGTCCGGTCAGCTTGCCACAGATTCTGACAGACAGCCCATGTCTGCCGCACAGCATCAGCAGCTTTTCCTCTATATACGGACTCAGTTCCTCCATGACAATGACTTCTTCCACACCCTGCAAGGCATCCAGCACAAACTGTTCCGGGAACGGATACGGTGTTCCGATCCGGCAGATCTTCACCTCCGGATGCTCCATCAGCGCTTCCCTCGCGTATGCATAGCTGACTCCTCCGGTAAACACGGCTCTTTTGCAATCTGCGGAGTCAACCGTCATCTCATTGAACGCATTTTGTGAGAAATCCTCTCCGATCACGACATTGCGTTTCTCGATCATCGCATGATTGGCATAGGATAATCTGGGGAAAATAACCCATTTTTTTGAATCCTTGACAAAACCTTCAAACTCATGTCCGGTAAATGTCTGCGGCACATCTATATTGGCATACGCATGGCAGATCCTCGTAGTCGGTCTGAATAAAACCGGGGTCTGATATTTTTCAGAATATGTAAAGGCTTCCTGGATCATCCGGTATGCCTCTTCCGGAGAAACCGGGTCAAACACCGGAATCCGTGCAAACTCTGCAAATCTTCTGGTATCCTGCTCTGTCTGTGATGAGATCGGTCCCGGATCGTCTGCCGATACGATCACCATGCCACCCTTTACACCGACATAAGCCAGTGACATTAATGGGTCTGACGCTACGTTCAATCCGACCTGTTTCATCGTTACCAGACTTCTGGCTCCGGAATATGCAGCACTGGCAGCGACTTCCATCGCCGCTTTTTCATTTACCGACCATTCGATATGAAGTCCTTCACGCGGATGTTTTGCAATCGTCTCAATAATCTCTGAGGACGGTGTACCGGGGTATCCTGCAACCAGATTGACTCCTGCTGCCAATGCTCCCAGCGCAATCGCACCGTTTCCCATCATGTACTCTTTTTTCATTTACTCGTAGCTCCCTTTATTTTTCTATTACTGCGCCATTCTCTGCACATCTCACAGGTGCGGAATGCTTAAAACCAGCAAAATCTTCCTTTTCCGTCTTTTTTCACACGGTAAAGTGCATCGTCCGCGCACTCGCAAAGCTTTGCATAGTTCATCGCATCCTGCGGATAGCACGCGCCTCCGGCACTGAAACTGAGTGGAACCTGTCCGTAATTCTCCAGTTCGATCTCTGACAGACACTGTTCGAGCCGCTCCATTGCCATCTCTACCATGCCGATATTAGACAGATGCCGGACGAATACGGTAAATTCGTCTCCACCGTATCTGGCCACCACATGCTCCGCTCCAAATTCCTTCCGCAGCTCTGCAGCGAATTTTTTCAGCACAACGTCACCGTTCATGTGGCCGTAATTATCATTATACGCTTTAAAATTGTCTACGTCTACAAATATCAGCGCACCGCCATCCCGCTCGTTGGCAATATACTCCTCGACCTTTGCGATAAACGTCTTCTGATTATAAAGTCCTGTCATCGTATCCGTCTCTGACAATACCTCAAAATTCTTCCGCTGTGTGATCTCTATAATGAGCGACAACGCACCGACTGCCACCGTGAGCAGTATCAGCAGCACTGCGTACATCATCAGACGGTCACGGAACATATAAAAGGAACCGGACATGGCTTCATCCGATAATTCCACTGCCAGATACCAGTCCTGCATTTTATCAATGCGTTCATATCCCATCGTATAGCTGACACCGTCGAGCTCATAGCTGAAGGCATCCCCTTTTTCTCCTCGTTTCATCGCCTTCACGTGCGTCTGATACTCTCCCGGCTGTTCAAATGTCATCTGTGTCCGCCGAAGCGCCAGATTGTCCCATGTACCTGCCGCCGCGCGCACACCATCTGTACAGGAAATGCAGTTGAGCGAATGGCTGTTGATCAGGTAAATATCTGCATGATCCTTCAGATTATCCATACTCACGTATTTTTGCATGATATCCAGCGGGATATTGGCATACACCGTTCCGAAGTGTCTGCCGTTTTTATAGACCGGCACCAGAACGGTCATCATCATCGCTGCCGTGATCCGTGAACGGTACGGATCAGTCAGTGTCGTATTCGTGATCTCATTGATATCACTCAGATAGCCATATTTGACCAGATCCATCCGGTCGCCTTCCTCGCCGTATATATTATGTCTGGAATCGATATATCCGATGCTCGATACATCCGAACGCGATGCATAGAGCTGCAAAGATTCGTAAATATATTTGGAGTTCGTCTCGCGTCCTCCGGCGATCGCATAACTGATCTCCTCCACCTGACTGATCTCCGTATCGAGTGCAATATTGATATTCTCCGTGAACAAACCGCTCATCAGCTTCGCCTGACTCGCATTGTAATCATCTACCATTCCCCTGACATCCAGAAATCCGGTAATGAGCACCAGTGCACATGTAAATGCATAGATCACTCCCATGATGCCATATATATGTCTGGAGTGTTTTTTTCTACTCATGATCGACATCTGTCAATCCTCCCTGTTTTCGTGAATTGATGATTATTCCTGCCCGACAACATCCTCTACATATGCGCTGGTCAGATTATCTCCGTTAATCTGTAATACGCCTGTATCCACATATTTATATGGGATGCTCTCTCCGGATATGATCCGGCTGGCAGCCTGCACACTCTCATAGCCCATATCATACTGCCGCTGCACAATACTGGATGCGCTGTACGATGAATCGGCGATCAGCGCTTTCATCTCATCCGAATAATCAAATCCAACCAGTGCCAGATCTTTTCGTCCGCTGTTTTTCACTGCGCGTGCCGTGCCAACGGAGGAACCGTTATTCAATGCTACCAGCCCCGCCAGATCCGGATGCTCCTGCATAAAATCATAGCTCTGCGACTGCGCAATATCGGCGTCTCCCTGATTGCATTTGATATCTTCGAGTACTACCCATGCCTCCGGCGCATTCGCACTCCAATACTCCTGAAATCCTGCCAGACGTTCCAATATCGTCTGCGACTCCATCATTCCGATACCGATCCCGATCGATAAAGCTTCTGTCTCGCTTCTTCCCTGTTTATGCAGCAGGGACATCATCTCGCGTGCCGCCAGACGCCCCGCCTGCATATTGTCAGTCTCATAGCAGACGTCAAACACATGCTCATTTAAGATCGTATCCACAAAAATGAGTGGAACTCCCGCTTTCTTTACCTGTTCGGCAGCCTCAACCACGGACGGTACATTTGTCGGAGAGACAATGATCGCATCTGCGCCTTCCTTGAGCGCTTCCGTCATCAGATAGCCGAGCAGCTCCGGATTCTCCTCGCTCGGTGTACCACCCAGATAAATATTACAATCAAGCTCCTGCGCGGCTTCCACCGCACCTTTACGCAGATCTGTCCAATAGTTATTGGCATATCCTTTCGTAATCAGGAATATATTCGGTTTTCCGTTATCCAGCTTTGCCGAAAATGTCTGATACGTGCTCAGCTTTCTTCGTTCCGGCTGCACTGAGCCGGTTCTGACTCCTGCCAGCAGACTAAAAAACAGCAGCACTATGACCAATGATGCACCCAGTTTTTTCATCATATGCGATCCTCTATCTCACGCAAAACGCCGCATGCATAGCATGCGGCGCCCTTCACGTCTTTCTCTACGTTACAATCTTACCTGCTCCGTCTGAAAATTCTTCTAACCGAAACGTTTGGCTTTCAAAAACGCGCGAAATGCTTTTTTCGTATTCTTCAATATCCGATTCGTTAGAATGTATCCATGGTTTTTATCCGTATAAATCACGACCAGTGTCGGTTTAAATACGATTCCCTGTATCTGTGCCCAGTTTTTAAACTCTTTTTGATCGCCTACCGCGACCTCGATACCCTCATCCTTAAAGACAAGCTCCAGATGATCATGGTTGTCCTTCAACGATTTTTTTGAGCGAAAATACACACCTAAGGGCTGTATGACAGTGAACAGTGACAAAAATATCAGCAGCATGATCCGCAGCCACCACGGGGATGTCGCCCAAAGTGCATAGATCAACGCAATGGATGATACAATACATATGATATTTATGATTGCCAGATAAGATGAATACGTGTAGTACATCTGCAATTGCCACAAATCACCGGGTTCTACCTCATACGCATACTTATATTCCATGAAACACAATCCTCTCATAACTGTTTGGAACAGTTACTCTCTTTCTATTGATAAATTATACCACCTATACGGTTTTCAGGTCAAATCCAAAATACTCAACCGCATTATTAAATGAAATACCCTTCACGATCTCGCCAAGCAGCTTCTCATCATCCGGATACTCACCGTTTTCTACCCAGCCACCAATCAACTGGCAGAGGATTCTACGGAAGTAATCATGTCTGGTGTAAGACAAAAATGAGCGTGAATCGGTCAGCATTCCTACAAAATTGCCCAGCGCGGACAGATTGGCCAGTGACTTCATCTGGTTTGTCATTCCTGTGTAATGATCGTTGAACCACCATGCGGATCCCTGCTGGATCTTGTTCTTGATGCCGCCACCCTGGAAACATCCGATGATCGTTCCGATCGCAGCATCATCATTCGGATTCAGGGAATAGATGATCGTCTTGGGCACTTCATCAGTCGCTGACAACGCATTGAGGAAATCTGCTAACTGTGCGGAAGGTGCATAGTTATTGATGCAGTCATATCCGGTATCCGGTCCGAGCTTCTCATACATGAGTGCATTGTTATCACGCTTGCAGCCATAATGTAACTGCATTACCCAGCCGCGTGCGGCATACTGTTTTGCCATTGCGAGCATGAATGCGGTCTTGTACTGCAGATTCTCAATCGCGCTCGTCTTCTCTCCGGCAAGTGCTTTCTTTAAAATGCCATCGATCGCAGCATCGTCTGCCGGCTCATACATCACATACTCCAATGCATGGTCGCTGACGCGGCAGCCATTTGCTGCAAAATAATCAAGACGATTGTTCAGCGCGTCCTTCAATGATGCAAAATCAGTAACCGCAATGCCGGAAGCTGCTGAGAGCTTGCTGATATAATCCGCAAAATCCGGTTTCTCGATATTCATTGCCTTGTCAGGTCTCCAAGCCGGAAGTACCTGAACATCAAATGTATCGTCTGCCTTGATCTTCTGATGATACTCTAAGGTATCAACCGGATCATCGGTCGTACAGATCAACTGTACATTGGACTTGCGGATCAGGTTACGAACCGTAAAATCCTTGCTGCGCAGCTTTTCGTTGCACAGATTCCATACTTCCTCTGCGGTATCCCCGTTGAGGTTTCCCTGATATCCGAAATAATATCTCAGTTCCAGATGAGACCAGTGATACAGCGGATTGCCGATCAGCTTGGGCATCGTCTCAGCCCATTTCTGGAACTTCTCACGATCGGATGCATCCCCGGTGATGTACTTCTCATCTACACCATTGGTACGCATCTGACGCCACTTGTAATGATCTCCGCCCAGCCATACCTGTGCGATGTTGTCAAACTGGCGATCCTCCCAGATCTCCTGCGGATTGATATGGCAGTGATAGTCCAGTACCGGAATCTTTGTCATATCCGCAAAATTTGTATACAGCTTTTTGGCTGTATCTGTATCCAGTAAAAAGTCTTTATCCATAAATGTTTTCATGTCTTTCTACCTCCTGATGATTATCAATTATTTCCTATTATAATGTCCTGTATTATAATGTTACGCCCTGCTTAAAGATCGCTAGATCCCTGTAACCGGCATTCTCGCTCTTGACCTTCTGACCATTCGCCACTGCAAGCACATATTCGTAAAATTCCAGTCCCAGATCATCCAGTGTCATGCCATCCTCCAGCAGTCTGCCCGCATTGAAGTCGATCCATCCGGATTTTTTACCCGCCAACTGCGAATTGGAAGACACCTTTACAGTCGGTACTGCACTGGCAAACGGTGTTCCACGGCCCGTTGTAAACAATACGATCTGCGCTCCGCTCACAGCAAGTGCGGTACTCGCTACGAGGTCATTTCCCGGTGCACTTAACAGATTCAGTCCTGCTTTTTCGATCGGCTGTGCATATGCCAATACATCAACGACCTTGGAAGAGCCGGACTTCTGTGTACAGCCAAGTGCCTTGTCCTCTAAGGTAGAGATGCCGCCCTTTTTATTTCCGGGTGACGGATTCTCATAAATGGTCTGATTGTGACGTCTGTAATAATCCTTAAAATCATTGATCAGATGCACCGTCTTCTCAAAGACCTCCTCATTCACACAGCGGTCCATAAGTATCGTCTCTGCACCAAACATCTCCGGTACTTCCGTCAGGATCGTACTGCCACCGGCTCCGGTCACCAGATCCGAGAGCTTTCCTACGGTCGGATTGGCGGTAATTCCGCTCAGTCCGTCAGAACCGCCGCACTTCATACCGATCACCAGTTTGCTGACCGGAATCTTTGTACGCTTGCATTTTCCGGCAGTTTCAGCCAGTTCATGCATGATCTTCACCGCTTCTTCGACTTCATCCTCTACATCCTGACATACCAGAAAACGTACACGGCTCTCATCATAATCTCCCAGATAGGGCTTTAGTACATCGATATTGGAATTCTCACATCCGAGTCCCAATACGAGCACACCACCCGCATTCGGATGTTTGATCAGTCCTGCCAGCGCTTTTCTCGTATTCTCCTGGTCATCTCCCATCTGTGAACATCCGTAAGGATGTGAATAGGATACGACTGCCTCTATATTGTCACGTTTCAGATCCTGACACTGAGCTGCAATGGCTCCGGCAATCGAATTGACACAGCCGACAGTCGGTACGACCCACAACTCATTACGAACACCTGCTTTTCCGTCCGCACGCTCATATCCCATAAAATAGCGGTCATTTTCCGGCAGATCGCACACCGGATCTGCAGCTTTCGACGGATGATATTCGTAGCTAAGATCATCGCCCAGACCGGTCTTCAAATTGTGTACATGGATATGACAGCCTTTGCCTACAGCTTCCTTTGTATATCCGATCGGGAAGCCGTATTTGATGACGGCTGCACCGGATGCGAGATCTGTCAGTGTAAACTTATGTCCTCTGGCAATATCCTCCGCCAAGGTCACATCCGAGCCATCCACACACAGTGTTTCTCCCTTTGCATAGTCGCGCAATGCGACGGCTACGTTGTCCGCAGCGTTAATCTTGATAAATTCCTGCATAATTTAATAAGCCTCTTTCTCGGAAAGAACCTGCTCATAAGCAGCCTTCATTCCCTTTTCCTGAATCAGGTTGTAGTATCCTTCTACTAACGGAGTCATCTCTGTGATATCACCGCCCCAATAATCTTCGCGTGCCATAATATCCGCTACGGATGCATCCTTCATGAATTTCATGATCTCTTCACCATCATTTGCATTGTCGGTGCGATAGAATGCAATCAGTGCAGCCATAGAGAAGGTCAATGCGGGCGGATATGCACCGTATTTTTCCTTGTACTCAAGGATGGTCGGCAATACACGTACCTGGAACTTGCTGACAGAATTCAATGCGATAGACAGCAGCATATGCTTGATAAACGGATTGGAAAAACGCTCTAATACTGCCTTACCGAAATTGATGTCCGTCTCGGTATTTCCCAAGGTCGGAACGATCTCATCAAAGATACATTTCTTCAGGAATGCAGATACTGTCTCATCCTTTAAGCACTCGCCGACGGTCGTCAGTCCATACAGATATGCACCGAGTACCATAGAGGTATGACCACCGTTCAGAATACGGACTTTGCGCTTTTTATACGGTTTTACATCATCGGTCCATACGATATTGTAGCCTGCCTTGTTAAAGGGAAGTTCATCCTCATGATGTCCTTCGATGACCCACAGATGGAAGATCTCTGCTGTATCCAGACAGTTATCCTGATAACCGATCTCCTTCCACAGTTCCTCAGCCTCATCACGCGGATAACCGGTCACGATACGGTCTACAAGTGAATTGCAGAAATCACATTCCTCATTGATCCACTTGGTAAATCCTTCCGGCAGCTCCCACAGCTTTGCATACTTTAATACATACTCTTTCAGATATCCTGCATTGTTATCGATCAACTCGCAGGGAATCAGGATAAATCCGGGCAGTCCCAGCTCATATCTCTTGTATAACAACTGTGTCAGCTTTGCAGGATAAGACTTTGCCGGACGATCCTCCAGCTTTTCTGTGCCAAGATATTCAATACCGGCTTCCGTTGTATTGGAAATGATAAAACGCATATCCGGATTTGCTGCAAGCTCCATATATGCATCAAATTCCTTGTACGGATTCACGCAGCGGCTGATCACATCAATATGTGTACGCTCATTGACAGTCTCTCCGTTTTCAATACCTCTCAGGTACAGATTATATTCACAATTCTGGGAGCTGAGTAACTCGCACATACCTTTTTCGATCGGCTGAACGATAACGACCTTGCCCTCCCAAACCTCTTTTTCATTTAATTTATACAAAAAATAATCAACAAATCCACGAAGGAATCCACCTTCACCAAACTGAATGACTCTCTCTTTTGCCATAATTTCCTCCTACTCCAACAAAAAACAATAGTTATTTCACAATTCTGTATAATAGAGTAGCCCTTAACAGTGTGTCGCTAAGGGCTACATTCTTTATTTTTCCATCTACCCTGTACAGGGAAATTTCTAACCGAACAGATTCGGTAACAGTAAGCTGATCTCAGGAATAAATGTGATCAGCAGCAATGTAACGATCATACACAGATAGAACGGTAAGGTTGCTTTTACCACGCGCTCCATCTTTACCTTACCAACAGCAGATCCGATAAAGAGAACGGCTCCAACCGGAGGTGTCAGCAGACCGATACCACAGTTCAATACCATCATGATACCAAACTGTACCGGATCGATACCGATGGATGTAGCGATCGGAAGCAGGATCGGTGTTGCGATCAGGATGATCGGTGCCATATCCATGATACATCCGAGTACTAACAGGATCAGGTTCAGCAGTAATGCGATCACATACGGATTTGAGCTGACATTGGTGATCGCATGTGCAGCCATATCAGGCACATGTAATCTGGTCAGACAGTTACCGAATACAGCAGAGGTAGAGATCAGGATCAATACGATAGACAGTGTATTGACACAATCCTCTAATACTCTCCATACTCCCTTCCAGTCAAGTCCCTTGTAGATAAATACAGAGACGATCAGGGAATAGATAACTGCGATCGCTGCAGACTCAGTCGCTGTAAATGCACCGCCGACAACACCGACTACTACGATGATAACGGCTGCGAGTGCCCAGAAAGATACGCTAAGCTGCTTGAGCAGGTTCTTAATAGAGAATCTGGCTCCCTTCGGATAATGACGCTTCTTTGAGATGATGTATGATCCAACCATCAGGGAAGCTGCCAGTAACGCACCGGGAAGATATCCTGCGAGGAACAATGCTCCTACAGAGATTCCGCCGGCAGAAGTTGCGTAAATAACCATGTTGTGTGAAGGCGGTACTAACAGACCCTCACAAGAAGATGTAATCGTAACTGCGGTAGAGAAATCATCATCATATCCCTGCTCTACCATCATAGGGATGAGGATTGTTCCGAGGGAAGCTGTATCTGCAGATGCAGATCCAGAAATTCCGCCGAAGAAGTAAGATGCTACGATGTTTACCATCGCCATACCACCGGTCATCCAGCCTACGCAGGCATCTGCCAGTGCGATCAGCTTATCGGAGATTCCACCAGAACCCATCAGCACACCCATGGTGATGAAGAACGGCACAGCCATCAGTGAGAAGGAACTGATACCTTTTACCATGAACTGGCAAAGTGTCGATAACGGAAGTCCCTGACTCATCAGACAAAATACAGAGGAAAGTCCAACTGCATATGCAATCGGGAAACGAAGTAAGATCATTACTAAAAAGCTAATCAACAACACTGCGATCGCTGTTGAATTAGACGCTGCTGCTAATATCATGCTTCTTCTCCTCCTTTCACAAAGAATGATCGAACATGTGTATATAATGCTTCGATCTCAAATACGATCATTGCAACACCGGCCAGGCATACCGGGAAATACATCCAGAATCTGGACAGCCATGTCATGCTGACATATGTACCCTTGCCACCGATCGTGATCGCATAGGACCAGCCCTGTGTCATCATGATCACAGCCAGTACAAGAACGGCTGCATCTGCTAAAATATCCAGTGCCTTAACAACTGCCTTCGGCAGATACTGATCCAGTGCAGTCATACGGATATGTGCGCCGCGGCGGATCGCAAGTGCAGCGGAAAGCACTGCCATATAAGACATCAATGTTAAAATTGTTTCTTCCGTCCATGCCGGATCGGGAATAAACGGAACATAACGTCCGAGTACCTGATAGCTGGTGATAACAATATCTGCAATCAGTAACAGCTTACAGATAAAAAGTACGATCTTATCTACCAAGTCATAAAAAGGACGGATCTTATCGAGTTTTTGAAAAATAACAGGCATTTTCAACTCTCCTTTCCCAAACTAATCATTTCATCTTTCATTGTCATAAAATCAATGGGCACAGAGCCAGATCGGCTCTGTGCCCATTTCACACTCACATATTCTTATTTAGAAGAATTTGTAACTATCCAGAAATTGAATTAGTTAGCGAAGTCAAGTAACTGCTGGTACAGATCTTCCTGTCCCTTTGTATTCTCCTCGATAACCTTCTGGCAAGCTTCCTTCCAAGGAGTCAGGTCTGTAACCTCTGTTACGTTGCATCCCTCATCCTTCAGTGCCTGAAGAACTTCTGCCTCAGCAGATGCGGAGATCTCTTTACAGAATGCAGATGCAGTCTTTCCTGCCTCTGTCATAGCTTCCTGCTGTGCCTCTGTTAAGCTGTTCCATGCATCGTCTGTGATGATAACCTGTACAGCACCTAATGTATGTCCGTCAAGGATCAGGTTGTTAGCAACCTCAGGGAATGCATTTGACTTGTAGTTTGCGATCGGCTGCTCAGCAGCGTCAACAACACCGGTCTGTAATGCAGAATATAACTCACCGAAATCTACGACTGTCGGGCTTGCTCCAAGACCTTCAACAAGACCATTCATAACAGGATCGTTAGACACACGGATCTTCATGCCCTTTAAGCTATCGATATCCTTCAGCTCCTTGTTTGAGAAGAAGTGACGGAAACCTTCCTCGCCGTAGAATAATCCACGAACACCTGAACCGTTCTCTGAAGGCTCCTGTAAGA
This sequence comes from bacterium, assembly GCA_050872965.1. Classification (GTDB taxonomy): domain Bacteria; phylum Bacillota; class Clostridia; order Lachnospirales; family Lachnospiraceae; genus W0P33-017. Next base: position 17,997 of record JBNMHW010000047.1, read on the forward strand.
TCTCCTGAGCTAAATCAGACTCAGCGAAGTTCCACCAATGCTCTCTGCTCTCCCATGTGTAAGGAAGTGAAAGTAATGAAGACTTGGTTCCGCCGTAGCTGGTTAATGCGAATGCGGAGATACGTGACATCTGGATGGTTCCTGCTCCACCGAGCATAGCGTCCAATACGTCTGTCTCAGATCCGAGTACACCTGATGCCTGAAGGTCGATGGTGATAGATCCGCCGGAAAGTCTCTCAACTTCCTCCTTGAACTTGCTGTCCATCTGTCCTACGATCGTATCTAACGGGTTAACCTCAGCCATTACTAATGTAACTGCCGGATCGTTCGCTGCTGCTGCGTCTGAAGTATCCTCTGCTGCAGGCTCCTCAGCATCTGCATCATCTGTTGCATCTGCGCTGTCGTCTGCTGCGGGCTCCTCTGTCTGTGCATCGTCTGCTGCAGGCTCCTCGGCTGCATTCAGTCCACATGCTGTCATAGAGAATGCCATCGCTCCCACGAGCATAAGTGAAACTAATTTCTTTTTCATTGTTTGTCCTCCCTAAATATAGTAGTTAGTTTTTTTCGTCCAGAGCGACCGCTTTCTGTTATTTTTTCTTCCCCAGCCGCTCTGACATGTTAGTTGATGTCATTATAATAACATTCTAACATGTTAGTGTAAAGAGGTAATTTTACCTAAATCTAAACTTTATCTTTATGCAATCTGCACAAGAAGTATTTTTAAACGTATTTTTCAAGGGTTGCACGGATCGCGCCGGGGCCTGCCAGTTCTTCTTTTACCAGCTCCTCGATACGCGAACCGATGCCTGCCGCATACAGGTCACTGCCAAAAATATTCGCATTGGACAGGATCGGCTTCAGCTTATCCCCTACAGAATCCGGCTCGCCAAGCTTCACGCCTTCAAGCATACCCTGAAACTCTGCTAACATCGGATCGGGAGATAATTCAAAGGCATCTCCGTGATCGTCCACACCGATCAGATACCGCAGCCATCCGGCGATAGCGATCGGCACATAGTGCAGATCTTCTGCACTGCCGTATTTTTCCACATAAGACTTGATCGTCTCTCCATAGCGGATACCTACCTTCTGGGACGTATCGCATGCGATACGCTGCGGTGTATCCGGAATAAATTTGTTCGGCAGACGCTGTTCGATGACCTCTTTCACAAAGTCATTCGGATCAAGGATGCCCGGATCACAGACAACCTTCATGCCCTCCTTCGGTCCGATTCCGTCTACCAGCTTTGCCAACTGCTCATCCTGCATCTCAGCCGCAATGGATGTATAACCCAGCATACAGCCATACACAGCCAGCGCCGTATGCAGCGGATTCAGGCAGGTCGTCACCTTCATGCGCTCTACTTCGTTGACTGTATCACGTGTTGTCAGGTACACACCTGCCTTTTCGAGTGCAGGTCTTCCGTTCGGGAACTTATCCTCAATCACGAGATACTGCGGTCCCTCCGCATTGACAAACGGTGCGATATACGTCTTTCTCTCTGTGATCACAGGCTGCATGGACTCTACTCCATCTGCCTCCAATGCATCTGCGATCTCCGTGCTCGGGCGCGGTGTGATCTTATCGATCATTGACCACGGGAAGCTGATCTTCGTCTCATCCTTCAGATAATCTAAAAATGCCTCCGGCACGAGTCCGCGTGAAAGCCATTCCTGTGCCATAGTAAGTACGGAATTCTGCAGCTTTTCACCATTATGTGAGCAGTTGTCCATGCTGACAACCGCAAGCGGTGCTCCACAGGTCCGGAAACGATGATACAACATCGCTGTCACGACTGCCATCGCACCGGTCGGTGCCTCCGGTCCATGCTCCAGATCAGGTACTACAAACGGCAGATAATTGCCGTCTGAGCCTTTTAACGCATATCCTTTCTCTGTCACGGTAAACGAGATCATCTGCAGACCGGGATCTGCAAAGATCTCCTTCAGCCGGTTCCAGTTCTCCGCAGACTTGACATTGGCGGGAATAGCCTCCGCCAGCGAACCGAGCACCTTTTTATCCGTGGAACCGTCAGCTTTCAATGTAACTGCCAGAACCAAATTATCATACGGATCATAAATCTTATTTACAATATCATAATCGAATGTCTCGGCACAGATAATTCCCTTATCTGACTCACCGTTTTCGATCAGTTTATCGGCAATACCTCCGATAAATATCCGGAAAATATTTCCAACACCGAAATGAACCCATACCGGTGCTTTTTTTGTATTTTCAGCGATTTGTGCCACATCATAACCGGGTACATCAATACCGATCTGTTTCCATGCAGCAGTATCTTTCAGTGCTTCTCTGCACAACTTCATAATAGGTTACCCCCTCTTGTTATTGACCCAGATCGAACAACTGCGGCGCCAGTTTGCTCATCTGCTCGATATCACCGATGACACGCCCCAGATGGATATTCAATGCCTCCCGATAGCCTTCCTTGTCCCTCGCCTCGATCAGGCGAATCAGATCTTCATGATCTGCGACTGTTCGATCCTTATTCACATTATCCAGGTCAACCAGCAGACGCACACGACTGTAATGCGCCATCGTAGAATCTATGATCTCCGCTGCCAGTTTCTCACCTGCAACATAATAAGTCACCGCATGAAATTTGTTGTCATTGAGCAAATATTCATAGGATGACTCATGATTTCTCGGCTGTTCGCCAATCCGTTCGCACTCCTGCGCATATTTTTTCATCTCGTCAATATCGTTTTGTGTCACATGCGCAAAAAAGGCATCCGTCATCGCGATCTCTAACGTCTTTCTGATAAACCATTCCTGTCTGGCACGCGTGATGTCGATCTTGGATATCATGGATTTCGACTGTGGAAATATGTCCACCATTCCTTCTGCCTGCAGACGTACCAATGCCTCACGCGCCGGTGTACGGCTGACGTGATACCGTTCTGCCAGCTTTGCGGCTGAAACCGGTTCTCCCGGCTTCAGCGCAAATGTCATGATATCTTTCTTGCATCTGTCGTAGGTCTGTTGATTTAATGATTTGTCCATGTTAACCCCTTCCGGTTTCTAATCAGATCAGATAAAATCCGCTCTCATGGGCGTAAAGATATCCAGAAGTTTTACTTTTGTAAGGCAGTCTATGCCATGAGCCACATTCGGTCCTACGATATAAGTATCGCCTGTGTTCAGGGTCACATCCTCCTTGCCTTCCTCGTGGAATACGAGGCTGCCTTCGATAATATAGCCAATCTGCTCATGGGGATGCGCATGCATCTCTCCCTTTGCACCCGGCTCAAACAAAAGTTCTACATTCATAATATTGTCACTGTAAGCCAATACCTTACGGACAACGCCTCCACCCAGATCCTGATATTCTTTGTCACTGTTTTTTACATACATAATATTGCCCTCTGCTTACTCCGCTTATCTGTATACGTTGTTTTTCCGAATAATTAACCGCGGATCTTCTTTACGAGATCTACTGCCTCTTTGGTCATTGCCTCGATCTTGTCATACTGCTTGTTGTCGACGAGATCTGCTTTTACCATCCGGCTTCCGCCACATGCTGCGATCTTGCCAAATGAGAGGTACTCCTCCAGATTCTTTGCGTTGATACC
>JBNMHW010000048.1:0-21417 GCA_050872965.1 bacterium
AAGGTGGATACAGGGATTCGAACCCTGGGCCTCCAGAGCCACAATCTGGCGCGCTAACCAACTGCGCTATACCCACCATAGGAACCGTGCCTGAAGGGATTCGAACCCCCGACCCACGGCTTAGAAGGCCGTTGCTCTATCCAACTGAGCTACAGACACATTGCTGAGTAGCTCTCTACTCGCAAGCGGGTGATGGGAATCGAACCCACGTATCCAGCTTGGAAGGCTGGTGTTCTACCATTGAACTACACCCGCGTGTGCTGTGTGTGTTTGTTATTAACACCGCAACGCATTTGATATTATATGATAGTGCAAGGTAAATGTCAACCCTATTTTTTTAAAAATTTTAAATTTATTTCTGTTTTTTTGTTATCATCGATCGTCAGTACCCCATAACTGGGCTCATAACCCGGCTGTCTGGGTCGTGAAATACTGCCCGGATTGGCTACGAGCACCCCATCACACTGCTGCTTGAACGGACGGTGCGTGTGTCCGAAAAGTACCACCTGACAGCCACACTCTCTGGCACGGTCTAATAATACCTCCATGCCCGTTGTGACATAATACTCATGTCCGTGCGTCATAAAGATCGATACGCCGCCGATCTCGACGGTGCGCTCACTCGGCAGATCACTCGCCCAGTCACAGTTTCCTGCGACAGTATCGACAGGTACACCCACGATCTCCCGGATCACAGGATCCCAGCCTTCGGTATCTCCCATATGTAATACACGGTCAAACGGAGCCTCTTTTTCGACAACCGCCTTGAGATTCTCATGAAAACCATGTGTATCGCTGATCAATAATATTTTCTTTGTGCTCATAGTTTCTCCAACTCCTCACGCATCTTCCGCAGTGCTTTTCCTCTGTGACTGATCTCATTTTTCTGTTCCGGAGACAACTGTGCTGTGGAACATCCGTATTCATCTACATAAAAGATCGGATCATAGCCGAATCCGTTCTCTCCCGCGGGCTCCCAGCCGATATAACCCTCGATCGTGCCCCGTGCCTGCCGTGTACTGCCATCCGGAAGAACTGATGCGATCACGCATACAAATCGTGCCGTGCGCTGCTCTTTGGGCACACCGTCAAGCCGGTCGATCAGATTCCGATTTTTTATATCATAGGAAGTATCCTCACCCATATAACGCGCGGAGTACACACCGGGTTCCTTGTTCAGATAATCGATCTCCAGTCCCGAATCATCTGCCAGAATGATGTCATCCGGCGCGAGTTTGGCGATGGCTTTCGCCTTGATCATCGCATTTTCCTCAAATGTCGTCCCATCCTCCACGATATCCGCCGAGATACCGGCTTCTTTCATAGACAGGATCTCCAGCCCGATATCGGATAAGATCATACGGATCTCCTTCATCTTATTTGCATTTCCTGTCGCAAAAATAATCCTGCTCATCTCTAGTAACCCTCCTCTAGCGCCTGCATGATCCCATTATAGATCGCACGCGCACATTTTTTCTGATATTTTTTATTCTGCAGATCCGCCAGTTCTCCCGGATTGGTCATAAATCCTACTTCGACCAGTGCCACAGGTGCCTCACTGGTACGGATAATATAGATGTCATTGCCCTTTACCAGTCCCATATTTTTCGACGATAGTTCCTCCGTCATCTGTGTCAGCAGGATGTCTGCGAGATGCTTCGAACTATTGCCATCCGTCTCTTTTTTCTCGTCATAGAGCACGGCTGTGCCGTGAATCGATGTATCCGCCGGATAGGAATTGTTATGTACACTGACAAACAGATCCGCATCCAGATCATTTGGCAGTCCGGAGCGGTCTGCAAATGCCGGATTGCTGTCATCCAGTCTGGTATAATAGACCCCGAGTCTGTCATCCTCCGACAGATCAAAGAGTTTTTTCAATTCCTTCACGATCTCCAGATCAATGTCCTTTTCCTGAACACCGTCCACGATCGCTCCGGGCATGCCCGCGCCGTGTCCGGCATCGATCACCACGATCTTGTCATAGATATCTCTCGGTGATATAAAATCAATATACAGATAATGACCCTCCCAGTCAAGGGAAAGCTCGTATACATGCTCCATCGACAGTTCCAGTATGCCACCGTCCGCATCCGCATAATAGTCCAGATCCTCGATATGGTCACTGCTGCCGAGCATCGGATACCGGATCAGATAATTCTGATCTGCTCCCGGTATATCAATGTCAATTTTGCGCTGCGCATAGAGATTTTCGATCTTCACATCATCCTTTGAAACATGCGCGGGAAGTTCTACACGTAGCTGCTGGGTAAAGCCTAATTGACCCTCCTGCATATCCTGTGTGTCCTCGGCCGTCTCCATCGCCTGCTTTGTCGAATAATCCAAAAACTCCAATGCAGAAAGCGTTGTCCACATTTCCTCTCTCTGCTGACGCTGCCTGCGCTGCTGCATCTGCTTTGCCACATACTGCTGTGCGCTGGTCTGCAGGGCCGGCAGATAATACAGGCTCGAACAGATAAAGACCGCCAGCATCGTCACCACAAGCGCGGCACCACGCACGATTTTTTCTTCCATCAGTCTGCTGTATCCTCCCTGTGCGAACTGTATGCCTTGATGCACAGATTGCTCTGCGCCTGATCCTCCACGCGGTTCCACTGGCTGCCGCGGATACTGATATAGCCCTCCCCGTCAGAGATGTCCACATCTGCCGTCAGCTCGTCCGCAGCATATTCGATCGCCATCGGATAGACTGCGTTCGGTGTCGTGATATAGATCATGATCGCAAAACGCTCTCCTTCTTCCACAGCCACCGTCTTATCAAACCGGATCGTATAATAGCCGGCATTGGACAACTGTCCCTGTGCCACCTTGATCCGGTTCTCCGGTGCAAGGCTATCGGTATTCTCAAAATTTTTCACTACATATATATCATAGGAAGTATCCTTGCCGGTCGCATAGAATCCTGCTGCCTGCAATTCCTCCGCACCCTTCGCACGGAACACATTGGCTCCGTAGATGCTCTCCCTGTCATAGCCCATCTGTCCGACCCAGCCGCACAGATCTGACTGGTAGATATTGTCATAATTGTCGACATCTTCGACACATGTATATACCACATTATGAATACCGATATTGGAATCATAATAGGAAATATAGAACACACCGTTCTCGCCGAATTCCTTGCCCCAGCTATTCTGACAGATGAATGCACCGTCCTCTTCCGGAGGAGTCGAGAAGTTATCCTTTGAAAAAGAATCATCCCAGCCGATAATCACGACATCGTGATTGGGCTTTTCCGAACCCTGATAACAGTAGGCGTACTTGTCCTTATTATAATATACACTGGTACTGTCCGAATCCTGCAGCGTCGTATAAATAGAAGTCTGCACACCGCCGTATTTGAACACGGCTTCCTTGATCTTCTGCTGGTCTCCGGACTCCATGATCTGCATTTCCTGTACATGCTTGACAGCCGTGAGCGACGGATCACTCTTGCCGTCCCCGTAAGGATCGTCCTTGGCGAGTACCGGTCCCTGCCAGGCAGCCAGATATGCCATCGACATCGTATAGTCTCCGCCAACGTCCTGTCCCTGTCCGAAGCTGTTGCACAGTGTCATATGGTCTTCCGCAAATGAATAGTTCTCCTCCGGCAGTAAGGTCGATTCCAACGCTGTCAGCGTAGCAAACGCCCAACAGGTGCCGAGCGGTCCCTGATCCCGGACTGCCGTTACACGCTTTTGCTCCCGCAGATCATATTTATAGGGCAAAAATCCCACATCGCTCATCGTGTCCACACCGGTCGCCTTATTCTGCTGGATATCCCAGTCAAAATCATACCCCAACAGATCTGCGAGATCTTTCATGCCAACATAATAGCCATCCTCATCCTTCGTCATCGGTGAAATCAGCTCTACTGCCTCCTCATTCACCAGACAGGTCGGTTCACCGAGCGTAAAACTGATCGAAAGGTCACGTTTTTGCACAACCAGCTTTTTCTTATCATAAATATGCGCACTGCAATTGAGGCTGTCACGCAGGATGCTCACCGGCACCATCAACTGGAGCTGGTCATCCATGTACAACCCGGTATCGATACTCGTATAGCTGTGACTACCGATATTTAATGAGATCACGCCATCGTTGACACTGGCCGCGATCAGCGGATTCCAGTCCTGCCTCGCCAGCTGTGCCCCACGAAACGGCTGCACTTCGATCAGTTCACGTGTCGAATGGTTAAACTTCGCTATGAGCATCAAAAATAAAACTACGGTAAAAAATATATATCGCTTAGAGTAACGCATCTCTCATTCCTTTGTATCTCACATGCCTGCCATGGCTCACGCGTCCGTGCGCGTCCGCTTCGGCGGCTTAGCCCCCAGAAACTGATAAAAATAAGTCCGGATCATACCGTTATACAGCTTACGATTACGGTCAGCTTTGCGGCCGATGTAGCGTTCGGCCTCCTCATAGCTGGTGATCAGATACATCGACCAGTCATCCAGCGCCGCATATACCTCTCCGATCTGTGTATACAGAGCCGGCAGATCCTTTTTATCCTCCAGACGTTCTCCGTACGGAGGATTGGTGATAATAAATCCGTATTTTTTCGGATGACGCAGCTGCGCCACCGGTCTGCGCTGGAAATGGATCAGTTTTTCCACGCCGGCGCGACGTGCATTCTCTCTGGCGATCGCGATCACGCTCTCATCGATGTCATAGCCCTGGATCGCAGTCTGCACATCAAGGTCTACGAGATCGTTCGCCTCCTCGACGGCCTCATACCATACCTTTTTGGGGATCAGAGAACTCCATTCCTGCGATAAAAAGTCACGGTTCATGCCGGGTGCGATATTCGCAGCCATCATCGCTGCCTCGATCGGGAATGTACCGCTGCAGCAAAACGGATCGACCAGGATCCTGTCCGCGTGCCACGGCGTGAGCATGATCAGTGATGCCGCCAGTGTCTCCGACAACGGAGCCGCGCCTGCCATCGTACGGTAGCCGCGCTTGTGCAGTGATTCGCCGGTCGTATCGATCGTGACGGTCACTTCATCTTTGAGCAAGAAGACACGCAGCGGATAGTCTGCTCCGTCCTCTTCGAACCACTGGACATGATACTGCCCCTTCAGCCGCTCTACGACCGCCTTTTTGACGATTGACTGTATATCTGACGGGCTGAACAGCTTACTCTTGACCGAAGATGCCCTTTTGACCCAGAAACGTGCATCCTTCGGCAGATACTCCTCCCACGGCAATGCCTTTGTTCCCTCAAATAATTCATCAAATGTCGTGGCTGTAAATCTGCCCACCTGGATCAGCACACGTTCCGCCGTGCGCAAAAACAGATTGGCACGGCAGATCGCCTCTGCATCTCCCGTAAATGTAACTCTGCCATCCTCGACCCGTGTGATCTCATATCCCAGATCGTAGATCTCTCTTTTTAATACTGCCTCCAGTCCAAAATGACACGGAGCGACCAGTTCATATGTCTGCATAGATATCTCCATTCATAACTGTTCCATATTTTCACAGTTACGTTTATTCGTATTTTTCATGTTTTTTCTCAATATATATGATAGTCCATAGATCGTTCTTATGTCAACGGTGAGATTCGTTATCTGCGCCCCACGCCGCCGATCAGGGATGCGACCTCGTAGCCTCTGCTGCCGAGATACCGCGCCGCGAGAATACTCTCATTTCCATGCATGCAATAGAGCAGGATCGGTACATGCGGGTCGATTTCAGATATCCATTCATGGATCCGGTCATAGTTGCGGTTCTGCGCACCTTCGATGTGCCAACGCCTATAATCTGCCGGATCACGCAGATCTATGATCTGAACCTGTTTCCGGTTCATCGCCCGTTTAAATTCACTTTTTGACAATAACTGATAGCGCATATCGTCATCTCCGTCTGATTACGAAAAACAGACCAGCAATGATGCTGATCTGTCTCTCTTTGTTATTTTTAATTATATGCAGCTATCCGGAAGTGGTGCACTAATAGCGATCGGCTGCGTCGTAAGCGTTGTCTGTCTTATTGGAAGACTTGTTGCTTGCGTTGGATGCATTTTTTGCATTTTTGCTGTTCGATGCATTCTTAGCGTTTGTGGTATTGGTGCTGTTGGTACTGTTTGCAGCGTTTTTGCTGTTTGTGCTGTTGGTCTCGTTTGAGTAATTCTTTGCCATAATCATTGCCTCCTGATCATTTTGCAGCGTCATTTTTATACTACGCTGCATTTATGGTAACTACAGTCATAGTATTTACCGCAGATGCACATTTATGCTAGTATTTTTTGTAAAATATGCTACACTGTTATTGGACAAGTATCCGTTACGGAAATAATATTTGGAGGAAATCAAAATGGAAAACGTTACTTTATTTGATCATCCGCTGCTGCAGCACAAGATCTCCATGCTGCGTGATGAAAGAACCGGAACCAATGAGTTTCGTAAATTAGTAGAAGAAATTGCCATGTTAATGGGTTATGAAGCACTGCGCGATCTGCCGACAGAGGACGTAGAGATCAAGACTCCGATCGAGACCTGCATGACTCCGATGATCAGCGGTAAAAAACTCGCTGTCGTTCCGATCCTGCGCGCAGGACTGGGCATGGTCAACGGTATCCTTGCACTCGTTCCGAGCGCAAAGGTCGGACACATCGGTCTGTACCGCGATCCCGATACCCACGAGCCGCACGAATATTACTGCAAGCTGCCTGAGCCGATCGATCAGCGTACGATCGTTGTCGTTGATCCGATGCTCGCGACCGGCGGTTCCGGATCTGACGCAGTCGCTATGATCAAGCAGCACGGCGGCAAGAGCATCAAGTTCATGTCGATCATCGCTGCTCCCGAAGGATTGGAGCGTCTGCACAAGGATCATCCGGACATTCAGATCTACGTTGGACACGTAGACCGCTGCCTGAACGATCACGCATATATCTGTCCCGGACTCGGCGATGCCGGCGACCGGATCTTTGGAACAAAATAATGTTTTTTTGATTACAGAAGGGCCGTTCCACAATGTGGAAACGACCCTTTTTATGTTTCTTTATTATTTACCTGCGTATTTTTCCATCTGTTCCTTGATCAGTGCCGCATCATCAAAATAATTGATCTTCATGGCTGCACGCACCTTGGATAATGTATCCGCAGCTACCTTTTCAGCTTCCTCAGAACCTTTTTTCAGGATCTCGTACACTTCGGGAATATTCTTCTCCCACTGTGCTCTGCGCTCGCGGATCGGAGCCAGTTCTGACTGCATGACGTTATTTAAGAACTTCTTGACCTTCACATCGCCGAGACCGCCGCGCTTATAATGCTCCTCCAGTTCCTCGATACCCGCATAATCCGGTAAAAACTCTGCGAAATGCTCCGGACGCGCAAACGCCTCCAGATAGATAAATACCGGGTTGCCCTCTACCTTTCCGGGATCGGATACCTTCAGATGGTTCGGATCGGTAAACATGGACATGACCTTTGTCCGGACTTCTTCTTCCGTATCGGATAAATAGATGCAGTTGCCGAGCGACTTGCTCATCTTAGCCTTGCCATCGATACCGGGCAGACGCATACATGCCTGATTGTCCGGCAGCATGATCTGTGGCATCGTCAGAGCCTCTCCATATACGCTGTTGAACTTGTGCACGATCTCACGGCACTGCTCGAGCATCGGCATCTGATCCTCTCCTGCCGGTACTGTCGTTGCCTGGAACGCAGTGATATCGGCTGCCTGGCTGATCGGATAGGTGAAAAATCCGACAGGAATGCTCGCCTCGAAATTACGCATCTGGATCTCGGATTTTACCGTTGGATTACGCTGCAGACGCGATACGGTCACGAGATTCATATAATAAAAACTCAGCTCCGTCAGTTCCGGGATCATTGACTGGATAAACAGAGTGGATTTCTCCGGATCCAGTCCGCAGGACAGGTAATCCAGTGCAACTTCTACGATATTCTGACGCACTTTCTCGGGATTGTCCGCGTTATCCGTCAATGCCTGCGCATCTGCGATCATGATATAGATCTTGTCAAACTCGCCGGAATTCTGCAATTCCACGCGTCGTCTCAATGATCCTACATAATGTCCTACATGGAGGCGTCCGGTCGGACGGTCTCCGGTCAATATAATTTTTGCCATTTTATGTTCCTCTTCTATATTTTTCTATGCCAGTTCGCTCTGATACTCCTTGACCTCACGACGCAGCCAGTCAATCCATGCATCGAAGCCCTCACCGGTCTTCGCAGATACAAAGATGACCTCAGCCTTCGGGTTAAGCTTGTGGATACGCTCTACGACCGCATCCTTGTCAAAATCATCAAATACGCTCAATGTGTCACACTTGTTGATCAGTACCACATCACAGATCGTAAACATCAGCGGGTATTTTAACGGCTTGTCGTCTCCCTCCGGGACAGATAAGATCATCGCATTTTTCGTGCTTCCGGTATCGAACTCTGCCGGACATACGAGATTGCCGACATTCTCCAGTACAACCAGATCCAGATCCTTTGTTCCGAATTCCCGGATACCCTGTCTGGTCATATCCGCATCCAGATGGCACATGCCGCCGGTATGTATCTGGATCGCACGCGCTCCCGCCTCTGTGATCGCCTGTGCATCCACATCCGAATCGATATCTGCCTCCATGATGCCGATCTGCATCTCATCCTTTAAGGCTGCGATCGTACGCTTCAGCGTCGTCGTCTTTCCGGCACCGGGTGAAGACATCAGGTTCAGCAAAAAGGTCTTCTCCGCCTTCAGTTCCTCTCTTAATCTATTGGCATCCGCATCATTATCTTCAAATATGCTGCGTTTTACCTCGATAATTCTAAAATCTCCCATATATATGCTTCCTTTCATGTCTGTAACACCAGACTATCTTTGATTTTATCATGTTCACATGCGAAACGCAAGGTTTTCATCCGCTCACACGCTCCCGCTCGCACATCGCATGCTTATGCAGTACGACAAATGACATCAGACACAGCGCCACCACGACTGACTTCTGCGGGATCACCACTGCCGCCGCCAGACTGGCTGCAATAAACGTCACGAACGTCCGCCTGCTGTGCGGCCGGATGCGTAATATAGAAAACAGGATATAGAAAAATGCCAAAATCAGTGCCGGACACAGATCCGGGAACAATCCAAGCAACACGCCAAAGCTGACTGCGATGCATTTTCCTCCGCGAAAATGATGAAACAGTGAATAGGCATGTCCGAGCACCGGTGCCAGCATCACCGGCACAAGCAGATACCGCTGCTGTGGCGATTGCTGCAAATACAAAAACACCGTCAGAAATCCTTTTCCCATATCGCATACGAGCGACAGTGTTCCGCACACGAAGCCGCCCTGCATATAGGCATTCGCCGTACCCGGATTACCGTCCGCACTGACCGCATACAGATCCACTCCCCGGATCGTCCGTACAAAAAGCGGTGCAAACAGGATACTGCCCAGCACATAGCCGCATATGATATATGGAAGTGTTGTAATGATCTCCTGATTCATTTTCCTGTCTCTTCCTTTAAAAACTCACAGATGCGTAATGCCGCATCCTTCGGGATCCATGTTCTCTGCTGCTGTTTCATCGTCTCGCGTCTCTCCTGCTGCTCCATCAGCCGAATTCCTGCCGCTACCTGTGTGATCGCATCCGCTCCGCTCACGCTCATCCCCTTTTTCTGGAAATATCTGCGGTTGACCGTCTCGCATCCGGGGATCGGTGCCGTGTGCACCATCGGGATCTCTGCGACTGCTGCCTCTGTGGAAGTCAGCCCACCGGGCTTGGTAAACAATACATCACAAGCGCGCAGATACAACGGCATGCGATCGGTACGTCCGATGATCGTCAGATCCGTCCGATCCTTAAAATGGCGTTCCATCTTCCTTCGCACTGTCTGATTGGAGCCGCAGATCACGATCACATCGTCCTCCTGCCGCTTCATCTTGAGCAGCACGCGCACGAGTGTCTGCATCTGTCCGGCTCCCATGCTGCCGCCGACGACCAGATAGATCGGCCGGTCGTGCCCGATGTTCAGCTGCCCACGCGCCTGCGCACGTGTACCGGTCTGTGATAACTTCGGCGATACCGGTATTCCGTAGGGCAGCAGCTGTTCGCGCCTGATATGTCCGCGTGTGAAATTACGCTTATGCTTTTCAGATGGGATCACATAATAATCACACTCCGTCTCACCCCAGAACGGGATACATGTATAATCTGTCGCCACTGCCACTGTGAGCGGCAGACGCATTCCTTTTCGCTTCATATAAGTGATCGTCTCTGCCGGAAACAGATGTGGCATCACGATCGCGTCAAACTGATGCTCCTGCAGATACCGGTCCAGATACGGTGCCATCAGTCCATTCATATAATAGACCGGTGATTTGCGCACGAGACGGCTCACGATCGCACCGATCCGGTAGAGCAGTCCAAACACGAGCGGGACGCGCTGTACCAGACCGACATAGCTGCCGCCGACGCGGTCGGACACCTTCTGTCCGGCCAATGTCAGATAGTCAAACAGATATGCCTCTTCGCCCATCTGCTGCAGTTGTTCCATGATCGCCCGCCCGGCCGCGTCATGTCCGCCGCCTGTCTTGCATGATAAGATCAATACCTTCATCGCTATACCTCATGATAGTGTGGAATGATATCCTCGTATGTGCCATCCGGCATACGAAAGCCTCCCGGGATCACACCCAGTGGCTGGAAGCCGAGCCGGCGATACAAATGCAATGCATGCGTATTTGAGGCCACGACCGCGTTGAACTGTAAAATGCGAAAGCCTTTTTCTCCTGCCATGCGCAGGCAGTCCTGCACCAGTTTTTCTCCGATGTGCACACCACGGATGTCCCGTCTCACCGCATAGCTCGCATTTGCAATATGCCCACATCTGCCAATATTATTCGGATGCAGAATATACAATCCGACGATCTCTCCGCCGTCTGTATCCTCCGCTACCGCTGTATAGGTCTGTTCCTTAAAAAATGCATCCCCCGTCTGCGCATCCAGACACTCCTCCTGCGGGAATGCCACACCGTCTTCCACAACCTGATTCCAGATCTCGCAGGCCGCATCACAGTCTGTGGATCGATATTCCCTTATTTTGATATTCATGTCAGATTCCTCCAAAAACCGATATTTCAGTCCACAGTATAGCAAAAATCCCACAAGTTCACAATAAACTTGTGGGATTTGATTCCATATTATTCATCAAAAATACTTACGATCTCTCCATCGAGAATACGATTGGTATTTTTCACTGCACAGAAATTGCCACACATACTGCAGGTATCCTCTTTCTCCGGCGCTGCCTGCGCGCGATACCGTCTGGCTTTTTCCGGATCCATGGCAAGCTCAAACATGCCCTCCCAGTCGAGCCGCTTGCGTGCCTCACTCATCCGGTAGTCCCAGTCTGCTGCCCCCGGAACACCCTTTGCAATATCTGCTGCGTGCGCGGCGATCTTTGCTGCAATGATCCCTTCCCGGACATCATCGGCATCCGGCAGACGCAGATGCTCTGCAGGTGTGACGTAGCACAAAAATGCTGCTCCGTTTGCCGCGGCGATCGCTCCGCCGATTGCAGATGTAATATGATCATAGCCCGGTGCGACATCTGTTACCAGCGGTTCTAACACATAAAAAGGCGCTCCATGACAGAGTGTTTTCTGGATCTCCATATTGGCTGCGATCTGATTCATCGGCATATGTCCCGGTCCCTCGATCATCACCTGAACATCACGCTCCCAGGCACGTTTCGTCAATTCTCCAAGTGTGATCAGCTCCTCGATCTGTGCAGTATCGGTTGCATCTGCGATACATCCCGGTCTGCATGCATCTCCAAGGCTCATGGTAATATCATATTCCCGGCAGATATCAAGGATCTCATCATAATGCTCATAGAACGGATTTTCCTGTCCGGTCATCTCCATCCATGCAAACATGATCGATCCGCCCCTGGATACGATATTCATCAATCGTTTATTCGCTTTAAACCGCGCCGCAGTGGCCCGGTTCATTCCACAGTGGATCGTCATGAAATCCACACCATCTTCCGCATGCATTTTTACAATATCCAGCCATTCCTGTGCCGTGATCTGACCAAGCGGTTTATGATAATACACAACCGCATCATAGATCGGTACCGTTCCGATCATTGCCGGGCAGGTCTCTGTCAGTTTCCGTCTGAATGTTCTCGTATCCCCGTAGGAACTCAGATCCATGATCGCCTCTGCTCCCATATCCACTGCTGCGCGGACTTTTTCATATTCCATGTCCACATCCTTCCAGTCACGGGATACGCCGAGATTTACATTGATCTTCGTTGTAAGTTTCGCTCCCACGCCACTCGGGCTCAATGCCTTATGATTTTTGTTACAGGGAATAATGACCTCTCCCTTTGCGACCAGTTCCCGGATCTGTTCCGGTGCCATGTGTTCTTTTTCTGCCACGATCTCCATTTGCGGAGTGATGATACCCTTACGGGCGGCGCCCATCTGTGTGGTGTACTCTGCCATACTGTTTTCCTCCTTTTTATATCCGACAGAAGGTGGTGCCCCCAATCTGTCATAGCGGGGTGTAGGTGTAGTAGTAAAAAAAGAAGCTGTGTCCGCAGAAAATACAACACAGTTTCTATAACTATCGATAACTATCGAAATAATAATTGAAGTAATATATGTATCCCTACGTTGGAATTACCCAAATCAGGTTCTTGGGTCAAAGCGACACAGCTTACTCTCAGCCTGCTCCTGCAAGCTCCCCGTTTGCATCATCTTAACATAAGTCCGGGTAAAGTACAAGGCTTCCGAAAATATATCAGTCGTTTTTTAGTAACAATTCAATTTCCTGTATCTTTTTGTCTGTCACATCTGCGATCTGCTCCTTTGAGAGTCCATTTTGATACATTTTAACTATCATTCGCGACTCCCCAATGGTGATTCCACGCTGTTCTCCAATTGCAATTCCTCGCTGTTCTCCAATTGTAATTCCTCGCTGTTCTCCAATTGCAATTCCTCGCTCCTCAATTTTATCCAGGACATCACACATCGTATGTATCTCCCCTTCCCTTTGCACTTCCTCATAGCGATGGTCATCAGTCATCACCGCCATCAATTTCAATACTGCATCTACATGCCTGATCGTTCGTTTTGAAGGAATGTAATTTTTATTCATTCTCTTCTGATAAAAGTAATCTGCCACAATTCGAAAATCACTTTGAAACAATCGTACCGTTTCTTTCGTCAGAAAAGCGATACTATATACGCGGATTTGATAATCCGAAAAATGAGGCCGTAACTCTTGCGGAATTTCCAGACAATCAGATAATTTCAACGGTTTTTCCCACGGATGATCTGTTCCAAAATACAATACCAGCGTGACTACCGGATATATATGTTTCGATCTGCCCTTTAGCAATTGCTCCCTATACGACGCTCCATCATATCCAATAATGCGAAGCGGCATCATCTGATCAACTTCTGTCTGGTTCTCAATCCCACAGACAGCAATACATACTTGACGTTTTTTCCAATATTTTGAAATATCACGTTCTTCCTCATGTATTTTGTCCCCCGCTTTATAAACAGCACGTAGCTTATTCTCCGTCAACTGATTCGCACGCATGACACGCTTCCCCTGAAACAGCAATACGTTCACAAGATCCGCAAACACATCATTATAGGACTCCAGATACTTCTCTGCTATATCTTTTTCTCCCATCCAACGCTCCTTTCCATATACTGGCAGAGTTCGTTGAAAATGAGTATTCAAAAATCCTGCCCTTATTTTTGTTCATAGAATTTAAAAGCAAGATTTCCACAGATGTTATCATAGAAAAAAGATTAATTCAGACAGCTCACTCAACTTCGTGTGCCGACACAATGGAATAGCAACCTTTTGAAGATAGTCGCTTTTTGCTTTGGTGTGAGTATAGCATCCATATCACTGTCCTTCAAGGGAATCGTAACAATTTATGAAAATTTAAGAAAATCAGTTGTTTTTAGTAACAATTCAATTTCTTGTATCTTTTTGTCTGTCACATCTGCGATCTGCTCCTTTGAGAGTCCATTTTGATACATTTTAACTATCATTCGCGACTCCCCAATTGCAATTCCTCGCTCCTCAATTTTATCTAGGACATCACACATCGTATGTACCTCCCCTTCCCTTTGCACTTCCTCATATCTGGTAAAATGTCTCTCTTAGTATAACATGCTCATTACTCACAGTCATTGACGGCGTAGTTGAAAAAAAACAATCCGCTACACTATTAACCATAGTATAACGGATTGTTTGTTAAAAATGATTTTCATGCAATTCTATATTATTGTTTCATAACCCGATGGATTCCTATTTATTGACCTTGTACAAAACCACATCAGAGATGGCGATTGTTCCACACGGTGTATCTTTCTCACCAATCTTTCCCAAACTGAATTTGAAAGTGATATCATTTGCAGTTTCCCTGTCAACTGTAAATTCCTGATTCAGCGTATATTCTGTTCCAGCCTTCAACTCCATATCTGCACCACCATACCATTCATAGACAGAATTCATCAGTGACACCTTCACCGTTCTCTCCACTGAAGATGTTACTTTTGCAACGATCTTATATGCAGCACCTTTTTCTAAGGTTAATTTATCCTTATACTCCAGTGCAACCATATGATCTGCAGTTCCAACATTAGAAATATGAAATGCGGCTGATCCATCTGTCATATTTACGCTTGAGGCCAACTGAGCCGGTTCAATTGCGTAGCCAGTCCATGTTGACCAGTCAGCCTTAATCGGGTTTGTTATCGCCACGTCGCCCGCAGGTTCTTCCGGTGTTTCTGATGACGCATCTGCTACCTTCACAAGCGAAACATCTGCAATCGTGATTGTTCCACATGGCGTATCCGCATTGTCAATCTTTCCCAGACTGAATTTGAGCGTGATATCATCGGCGGTATTTTCTGATACAGTAAACTGCTGATTCAGCGCATATTCCGTTTCAGCCGTCAACTTCATGTCTTCACCACCATACCATTTATAAGCAGCATTCATTAGCGATACTTTCGCAGTTCTGTCCACTGAAGACGTCACCTTTGCAGT
Organism: bacterium; assembly: GCA_050872965.1. GTDB lineage: Bacteria > Bacillota > Clostridia > Lachnospirales > Lachnospiraceae > W0P33-017. Next base: position 15,063 of record JBNMHW010000048.1, read on the forward strand.
AAGCCTATACGTAGCACCTTTTTCCAATCTCAATTTATTAATATACTCTAATGCAATATCGTAATCATTCTGGCCTACATTTGTAATGTCGTACGTTGCTGAAGCATCACTAATCGTAATATCTGCACTGGCAGGAGAAGTCGCATAGCCTGTCCAGGTTGACCAATCACTGGCAATCGGTTTTGTCAGCACTCCATTTTCATCCGGTTCCTCTGGTTTCTGAGATGGCATCTCTGCCGCTTCTACCTCCTCCATATACAGATCCTTGATCGTTACAACAGATGGTACACTTGCATCTGCAAAGTCTTTGAAATATCCCAGGCTAAACTGCAGCATTGCAGTAGTGCAATCATAATTGCTGTCGCGCTTTGCCGGTATGTCAACAGAAAATGTCTTAAATTCTGTTGTTAACTCCTTATCTGTCGCACCTCCAAACCACGCATATCCATTGTTCGGATCCATGATATTGGTCTCAAAATGTCTTGCGACAGAAGATTTTGCCTGAAATGTAACCTTGTATGCAGTATCTTTTTTAATATTTAGATTGTTCTGCTTTACACATACACTATAATCCTGCGCCGTTCCTACAGACTTGATATCTACCTCATAGGTATCACCCTTTGTATTGGAAGTAAGGCTTGCACTGCCACCCTCTGTCTGTACCAGTTCCCAGGCTCCGGTATTGTTCATCTGATCCGCAGCAGCAATCATATTTGCATCCTTAATACTCAGATCTGATAACAACAGTTTTACTCCATCTGAAGCCCTCGTTATCTCCATTGCAAATACCAGATCACCGGTTGTGCCAGATAGATCTACCTTCAACTGAACATCCTGCGTATCTCCTGCATGAAGCACTACTTCTTTTGTAGTTCCTACAAAACCTGTATCCTGCTCGGATACGTTTCCATTTTCCATCAAACGCAGGCTTGACAGACGCATAAGCTGTGCATTTTTGCTCCTCTGCATACTGTGGAGCACTGTCTTTGGCTTCAAACCAACCTTGACAGTCATATTGCTATCAGACTGCAATTTGATACTTGCGTTCACCTTCTTCAATCCTGTAGCCGAAAATGCCTGATTACATGCGATATTACCGGATGTCCCCGACAATGTAGCAACTACTTTACCAGCCTCTGAACCTGTTCCTGCTGTAACTGTTGCGCCAGGAATTCCCAGATTCCAACTACTGGCCTGATTCGCATTTTCAGCAGTTACCAGTGTTTTGTTTCCCCGTGGTGCAGATATCTGTTGACCACTATTTCCTCCACCGTAGCTTCCACCGCCGCCTCCGCCTGCGGTCTGATTTTCATTTTTTGCCAGTTTCCTGCCTTCTTCTTCGCTGATCTCGGTCAGAGAGAAATCTTTAAAGTACATGTTGTGTGTCTGATTGATGGCTGAACCGACAGCTCCCATGCAGATCTGGAACGAAGTCTTGTCATCGGTCGCTTCATTCATCTTGAACACATGCTCATAAGTCTGGTAATCCTTGCCAAGTGTGACAAAATACTCACCGGTATAATGTGTGTAGCCTCTGGACTCACCACCCTGTACGGTTGCACGCACTTTGCGCTCAAGGTCTGACTTACCGCTGAATACCAGCTTATAATAATGATCCTTCTCCAGCTTGATATTGTCCTGTTTGAGCTGGATCTTCCAGTCCTCCGAACCGGTCTTATTCACGGTAAAATGAATCTCGTTGTCCGCTACTTCATACTGTGCATCCGCCTCATTTGCGTCATGCCACTCGGACCACATCTCCATACCTTTCACAAAGGTTCCGTCCTTGATCATGGTATCCTGTGTCTTTGGCCCTTTTTCCAGATACTTCTGCGCCTCTTTTTCACTGATGACATCGAGTGTCACATCATCGATGCAGACTCTGTGCTGTTCGTTGATTGCCTTTCCACCGACAGCACCCAGACAGATACTCAGCTGCGCCTTGGAATCAGATGCGGCAGTCATCTTGAACACCTTGGTATATGTCTTGTATTTTCCGGTCAGATCCACGATGTTCTCCCCAGAATATACTTCCCAGTTCTTATCCTCAAGTCCCTGCATGATCGCACGGATCTGACGATTTTTCGAAGATTTTGCACGGAATGTCAGCTTGTAATATTTATTCTGCTCCAGCGGTACATTTTTCTGCTTGAGCTGGATCTTCCAATCTTCCGAACCGGTCTTTTTGATCGTGAAATCTGCTGCATTGTCTTCTGATAAGCTGTCAATGACATAGCTCACATCGGCCTCGGCAGACTCGTGCCACTCACTCCAACCGGTTGTTCCTGCATTGAAGCTGCCGTTTTTGATGAGAGAGTTTTCCGTGACTACGACATTATCTAATGTCACCGTTCCCTTTTTCCCGCCCAGATAGAACACAACATTCTTATTCTGCAGCTTGTTACCGGTCTTTATAATAGATTCGTAATGCTTTGTCGCAGGATTCAGCCTGACACGCAGTGTCCTGCCTGCGACCTTTACCTTGATCGTGCGGGTTGTCGTTGCCGCCGCATCAAAACTTACGCTGTACTCTTTATTTTTCTCAAAAGCCAGACCTTTCTGATAGACTCTGACATCAGATGACTTGATAGCTTTTTTGATCTTTACCGCCAGCTGTCTCTTGTTATAATCCTTATTGGTAACACTGACAGTCGCATGCTTCTTTGCTATTTTCCAGAATCCAAGCCGGTTATCACCTTCCTGAAACTTGCCATTGTACACCAGATTGCCATCGGCGAGAATCGTCTTTTTCGTATTCTCTTTGGTGGATGCAGCTTTGATCTTCCTGACCGCTACATTTGTGATATGAACATCTGCGGCACTGCCCTGCGCACCCATGTTGAACTCCAGACGGGAGTTTGCATCTGTGTCCTCATTCATCTTAAATGTATATTTGTAGTGCTTCTTCTTTGTCTTCAGATCTACAGTCGTATCCTGAAAATATCTCATGTAGTTCATATCCGGGCCCGAGACATCTACCTTCATGGTACGCGCCTGATCTGCATACGCATCAAAGCTCACCTCATACGTTGCACCTTTTTCCATCGGAAGCCCCGGCTGTACAAGCTGGATGCTGTAATCCTCTTTTCCGGCATCTTTGGTAGAGATCACGATACTCTTATTCTTGATCGCTGCGGATCCCTCGCCACTCTGTGCTGTGAGGAACTGCCAGTTGGCACTGCCATCCAATTTTTCTTTCTTTGCAAAAGAGGCGTTGGATACAAAGTTACCGTTTTTATCCGCTTTCTTTAATACGACCTTTCTGACCGGCTTCTTTACATTCTCATTGTAGTTTTTCTTCTGATAGACTCTGACATAATCGACCTGAAGATCCGTGTCAAAACTGGTCGTCTCATCCGGATAGCCGACCCATGAACCGCCGACTGCGAGATTTAGGATCAGATAAAAATTCTGGTCAAACGGCGCCGGATAGGTCACTTCGCCCTGTCCGGCCGTTTTGGAATACCAGGAATGTTCCTCATGATAGAGCACGCCGTCCACATACCATTTGATGCTGCCGGGTTCCCACTCTACCGCACAGTCATGCCACTCATCGGAAAAATCGCCCTGCTGCAGCACTGTCGTTCCCTGGCTCTGTGCATGAGGCTCACCGTAGTGGAGTGTTCCGTAGAGCTTTTTGGTATCCTGTCCCATGACCTCTGCGATATCGATCTCACCACACTTGGGCCACTGACCATACAGGTTCTCATTGGTCGGCATCATCCAGAAGGCAGGCAGATACCCCTGTCCCTTGGGGAATTTCATTTTGGCCTCCATGATGCCGTATTTGAAATCATGCTTGTTCTGCGTATTGACACGGGCAGATGAGTAACTGTAGGTTCCGTCAGCATTTTTTGTCTTTTTCGGAGTGATGGTCAGTTTGCCATCTTTTACCGTGTAGTTTCCGGACAGCGTATACTCCTGAAGTTCCGCATTGACCCACCCCGGCTCATGTGTCTCAACATTCCAATCCTTCATATTTAATGAATCACCGTCAAAATTGTCTTCCCATACCTTCGTATAACCCTTATAAGACAACTGTTCTGTTTTCGTTTTTGCCTGTGTGATCTGTGCGGGTGATACCGGCGATCCGGTCAGCACCATCGCAGCAGTCAGCAGACCTGCGATCCATCTTGTTACACCCCTGTAACGCATATTTTTTCCTCCTCTTTTCATGTGAACCAATCAATTAGTTATCCCTTGACACCACCGAGTGCCACACCACCTACGATGAACTTCGACAGCAGCAGATATACCACGATCACCGGGAAGATCGAGAATGCGATCATGACATATACCTGACCCATATCAAACTTCAGGAAATCTGCGCTTCGTAACTGCGCGATCAGGATCGGCAGTGTTTTCTTCGTATCAGTATGTAATACCAGCGCCGGAGTGAAATAATTGTTCCAGCTTGATACGAATGTGAAGATTGCCTGTACTGCGATCGCCGGTTTCATCATCGGAAGTACGATGCTGTTGAATGCCCGGAACTCTCCGGATCCGTCGATACGTGCTGCTTCGATGATCGCCAGCGGCAGTGTGCTCTCCATGTACTGCTTCATGTAGAAGTAGGTGATCGGAGCTGCGATCGCGGGTACGATCAGCGGAGTAAATGTATCATCCATGTGCATCTTGCCTATCAACTGCAGGAAACCAAGTGCGGTGACCTGTGTCGGGATCATCATGACTGCCAGAATGAATGTCGCCATAAACTTCTTGCCCTTAAAATCATAGGCATGGATCGCATATGCGGTCAGTGTTGAGAAGTATACGCTCAATACTGCGCTGCATGTTGATACGATGATACTGTTGATCATGCCTTGTACGACCGGCAGTGTTCCTGCGATCAGATTCTGCCAGTTGGTAATCAGATAGTGGCTGGGAACCGGAGAGAAACCTCTCGTCAGCTCACCATTGGAACGTGTCGCATTGATAAACAGTATGTAGAACCAGATCAGGCAGAAAAATGTGATCAGGATCAATACGATATATGCGATCGTCTTGCGGGCATGCATGCCCAGACCTTTGCTAGTCTTATAATCTTCCATCATCGCACCTCCTACTTCTCACTCGCTGCATTGATCTTAAATACGATCAGGCTCAGGATACCGGTCACTACGAACAGGAATACGGATAATGCACCACCCATACCATAGTTCTTACTGAACAGATGCTTGTTCAGATACATGATCAATGTCATTGTGCTCTGTGCCGGATCACCGGTTCCGTTTGTAAAGATCTGCGGTACATCGAACATCTGCAGACCACCGATCAGTGATGTGATCATTACATAGATCAGGATCGGCCGCAGCAACGGTAAGGTAATTCTGGTAAATACCTGTGTAGATGTCGCTCCGTCTACCTCAGCTGCCTCGAACAGTGCCGGATCGATACCCATCATACCGGCCATCAGAAGGATGGTCGTGTTACCAAACCACATCAGGGTATTCATCAAAGCGATCAGTCCGCGTGAACTCCAGATGTGTGACATAAACTTGTAGGGCTCTGACAATACTCCAAGTGATACGAGAATACTGTTGATCGGACCTGTCTCTGCGAATAAAGTAAAGAACAACATCGCAAATGCGGAAGCCATGATCAGGTTCGGCAGGTAGATAACTGTCTTGAAGAAAGTCGCTCCCTTTAAACGCATACGCTCATTGGAGAACCATGCGCCCAGTAAAAGCGAGAGCAGGATCTGCGGGATAAAGCCGAGTGCCCACATGATCATTGTGTTCTTCAGATACATCCAGATATCTCCGCCACTGAACATTGAAGCGTAATTCTGAAGTCCGATAAAGTTCGGTCCGACCTGTGTCAGACCGGAACGGTAATTCTCAAAGAAACTGTTCCAGACCGTACTGATCAGAGGGATCAGCTGGAATACGATGTATGCAAGTACAAACGGGATCAGGAAGATATATCCCCATTTATTGTACCGAACAACGTTACTCTTTTTTGCCGGTTTACTCATAACGTTTCCTCCATCATCTTAATTTTTACAGTGCTCGCAGCAATCTTTTAACTGCTGTGATCAGCCTTGTATCATTCAAGACTCGCTCGCGAATCTGTATGCTCCTCTCAAAGGATTAAAATACTGCTGCCAGCCTTGTATAAAAATGTTCTTTTGATACATCGGGGCTGCCCGATGAAAAGCAGCCCCGACGGATATGAATGCTAATTAGTAAGTAAGTTCAGGATACTTAACAACTACAGCCTTCTGGAATGACTCGATTGCCTGGTCATAGTCCATATTGCCCTCGAAGTAGTTCTTCATTGCGTTCTGGAACTCTTCGTTACATCCCTGATCGTAAGGTGAAGTATTGCTCAGATCGATGTTACCGGCACCTGC
>JBNMHW010000049.1:0-20985 GCA_050872965.1 bacterium
GGAACCAGTTCATCAACAGCTTAAACCGCTACAGTCTTCTGATTATTGATGATCTCGGAATTGAGCGGAACTCTGACTTTGCACTGGAACAAGTATTCAATGTAATCGACAGTCGTTACCGCAGTAAAAAGCCCCTGATCATAACGACCAATCTCACTTTATCAGAGCTGAATAACGCCGCTGATATCGCACACAAACGAATTTATGACCGTATTCTGGAGAGATGTATTCCTGTCCGTATCAATAACCGGAATATTCGTCAGGACAATGCAACAGCTAATTTAAAACAGGCGAAAAAAATCCTGTTGAACAATCATGCTCCGAACCAGAATTGACTCAAAGAAGTATAACGCAATGATTATTTTTCACTGACAGTGGTACTACTATCTTTCCTTATTTTCCACCAAGAACATGCCACTGTCAGATATCTAAAACCATAGTACCAAACCAAAAGATTTTAAAACCAAAACTGCCCGGATACGGGCATAAAAAGGAGGCGCCAGATATGGCAGATAAAAGAATCATGACACCAGAAGAAAAAGCACTTTTACAGGCAAGACACCGCCAGGAAGAAGCCAAAGCAAGAAATCGCAAAAAAGAACGTGATGCCAGAACACACCGATTAGTCCAGGAAGGAGCCATTCTGGAAAGTATTGTTCCCCATATTAAAGAAATGGATTTAGCTTCCCTGAAACGGGAGCTGATGATCCGGCTACGGGGAATGTAAACGCATAAGTTCTACTCCCGAAGGGCGCACTTACTCACCACCCGATAAATCGGGCGGTGGTATCCCCTTCGGGGCTCGTGCGCTCTGCCGAGGGCTTTATCCACTGTTGCAGGCAACATCGAAAGGAGGTGCCAGATATGGCAATTTATCATATGCAAGCCAAGATCGTCAGCCGTGGTTCCGGTCGGTCTGCTGTCGCTGCTTCTGCATATATGAGCTGTAGCCGCATGTACAATGATTACGATGGCATCCAGCATGACTATACCAGAAAGCATGGACTGATCTATCAGGAAGTGATGCTTCCACCAATAGCTCCATCAGAATGGAATAACCGGGAACAACTCTGGAATGCTGTGGAAGAAACCGAAAAGACCAAAGACAGTCGGTTGGCAAGAGAATTTGTTGTCGCACTCCCCGTTGAGTTGGATAGAGACAGCAACATTTCTCTTCTTCAGGATTTTATTCAAAAGAACTTTGTAGATATGGGAATGTGTGCTGATTTTGCCATTCACGATACAGATGGTCACAATCCCCATGCACACATCCTTCTTACTGTCCGACCACTAAATGAAAATGGAACATGGCAGTATAAAACTGAAAAAGAATATCTCTGTATCAAAGATGGGGAAGAAAAAGGTTTTACTGCTTCTGAATTTAAAACTGCTCAAAAGCAGGGATGGGAAAAGCAATATCGCTATAAAGTTGGGAAAAAGAAAGTATATCTGACTCCATCTGCCGCACAGGAAAAAGGTTATGAGCGAATTGATAAGCACCCTAAAAGCAGCCGATATGGCAGACAGAATCCTATTTCTGAACAGTGGAACAGTGATGAACAACTCTGCATCTGGCGGGCAAACTGGGCAGATGCCGTAAATGAAATGCTCGCCCATAATCAGATAAATGCCGCCATTGATCACCGCAGTTTTGCAGCTCAGGGAATTACCGAACAGCCAACCATCCATGAAGGCTACATCGCCCAGAATATGGAAAAGAAAGGCATGATAGCAGACCGCTGTGAAATCAACCGTCAGATTCGTGCGGATAACAAAATGCTCCGAGAATTAAAAGCAAAGGTAGCAAAACTGGCTGAAGCTGTAGAAAAGTCTGTTCCGATAATTGCAGAAACGTTAGAAGTAATCCGCAATCATATGATTTTTGCACAGTATCATTTACTTCATAATGAGATGCAAAAAGAAGTAATTCATGATTGGATGAATCATTTTAATCCAATACTGAATAAATACAACACAGTTAAAAAGAAACTCAAAGCTAAAGTTACGGAACGGAAAGAACTGAATGTGCAAAAGGATAAAACCAGTATTTTGAATCCCATCCAGCACATAAAATTAAATCAGCAGCTTACCACTGTTACCGAAGAAATTGAAGAACTGAAATCAAGGAAAGAGCAGCTAATCTTCCAGGCAGAATGCTCTACCGATAAAGATATGACGAATCTATCCAAGAAATATGACCAAATGAACAATAATCTGGATATCCTGGATTCTCAAGACATATCGCTCAAAAAGCAGCTTGAAAAAGACGCCACCGCTTTCCGAGAAGAAAAATTTCGTCCTGATCCAGAACAATATACAGAATTGCTGGATACCAGAATCCAGATACGTCCTGATTTCCGAGATAAGCTGATTGAGCAGCTCAAAGGTACTTTCGGTAAATATTATGACTATCACCGTCGTGATATTGCAGCCGATGAGGTGGATTATCTCAATGTGGAAGATCCTGATGTTTTCTCCCATCGTGCCTGGGAGATTGAATATCAGAGGAAACAGGAACTGCGACAAAATCAGCCTGCTCGATCTAAGAAAAGATCACATGATATGGAATTGTAATTCTTCCTAACCCATAAATAACGAAAGGCCCCTATAAGGAGCCTTCCGGACTATGGGCTTCTCAAGTTTCCATAGTGCGATCACTGGATATATCTTAATCTCTATAAGCATACCCTGTCAAGAAATTATTAAATATACACAATTTCTTTTAACACAATCTCTTCCGCAGCACTCCGAATATTATTGACTGCACCAACCCATGCCATCTGATCACGGACTTTCAATTCTTCCGTAATTGCCTGTCTTTCCATCATCTGATCTACCAGCACTTCCATTCTTTCATTTGCCTGCTGATCTACTTCATTCAAATGTGCTGTTAATTTGCCCGTCAGCAGATAAGAGGAATATAACCCTGGTCGATGTTCTTTTAGAAAACTTTTTCTAAGCATTCCGTATTTTCCATAATGTGATTCTTCCTGTTCTTTCAATTCCAGATCCGGCAAATAATAATCTCCGCATAATGTATAGCTGATTCCTGTTTTCTCATCTGTAATATGCTTTTTCATTTTGTATTCCTTTCCGGCAAGTGTGCCCTGTAATAAATCGTGCTCCGTTTCCCGGTTAACATTGCCCCCTCCCATGAAGTATGGTAGAATGAGGTTATTAAAATAAAACCGGAGGTGCCACATGGCTATCAGTTCCAATAATGTTCAGGTCTATACTACCCTTACCAAAGAACTGGTCGCTGAGATTGATAAGGATGCGAAAGAGAACTTTCGTACACGTTCCCAGCAGATCAATATGATCTTAACCGAGTATTATAAGACCAGAATGACAACCGATCATGAATCCGAGTAAAACACTGAATCTCCTGAAAACACAGGAAATATCAGTGTTTTCTTATATTTTCCCTTAATTATAAGGTTCATGTGAACCGTAGTTGTTGCCAAAACTCAGATTCAACGCAAGCGGCAGGCCACGCGCTCTGGCCGTGCGGATACAATAATCCACCGCTGTCATGAGTTCTGTCGTCCGCGGAAAAGATCTACCTCCCGGCACACCGAGTTTTACGATCAGCAGTTCACTCTCATATGCCACACCGCGGTTGGCTCCGTCCGAGGCGTGCCCGTTCCCAGCCGCGATCCCGGCGACGTGCGTCCCATGCCCGGATGTGTCTGTCTGCGGCACGATCTGCAATGCTGCCTGCAGTGTCTGCGCAGCCAGTGCCTCATTGATCCGCTCATTTGTGTACTCCACACCCTGTCTGTAGCCCTCCGGCGCTCGTTCGCCCTCCCGCGGCACTGCAGTCTGATCCCAGATCGCCAGGATGCGGCTCGTACCGTCTGCATTGCAAAAATCCGGATGCCGGTAATCGATCCCACTGTCAACGATCGCTGTCAGCACGCCGCTCCCGGTCAGATTGGTGCTGCTGCCTGCCACACCTCTTCCTGTCTGTACCGGTAGCATGCAGGATGCGCGCCTCCCCTGTGCCGCCTCAAAATACAACTGTTTAGGCTTCTCGATATATTCGATCTGCGACAGTCCTGCCAACACTTCCAATGCCTCCTGCGGTACACGCAGGATCGCATATTCATTGAGCAGTTCCGTGATCTGCCACTGCGGAAACCGCTCCTGCAGTGCGCCAAGTGAGCCGTAATATTTGACAATGATCTCCCATGTCTGATCCGACGCATCATATCCGACAGACAATTCGGGCGAGCGCATCCGTTCGCGCTCGCCCACATCCAATGCCAGATTTAACAGATTTTCGATTTTTGCTGAATTCATAAGTCCGTTCACACTCCGACGATTCATCCATTTTATAATAGAATATTCTGCATCATATAAAACGATTCACTTTTATTCCGGCTGAAGTAATACGGCTACTGCCATTCTGTTTTCAACAGGATAAAAAACAAGCCTGTGATCCTCAATGCTCAGGTCAACTTTCTGCGCAGCATAGATATCTCCCACATTTTCCGGACACTCCTGCGGCAAATCGATAGCAATTTGATCCGGAAGTTTTCCATCAAACACATGGATCACGACATATGCTTTATGATCGGTACCTACCCGAACGACTGCCTGCCAGCCTTTGGGATGTCTGGCACTCTTGATCTCCGGTCCATAACGATAGGACTGACCATTCCTGATAATAGACCGCAGTTCATGATAAAATGCAATTCCGCGGTCAATCAGTTCCCACTGCTCTTCTGTCAGTTTGATCACATCTCCGGAAATACACATTCTCCCCAAAAATGTATTAACAATTGAATACGCAATCCGTTTTAAGCTGTCATCTTCACGAATGACCGCCCATATCTGACTTTGTGCCGGATGAATCACGCGATGCAGATTCGCCGCAATAATCGGAATTTCCAGACACTCATGTGCATCTGAAAACGATGCCATACTCATTAGCGACATCCACTTTGGCTCAAGTCTGTGTCCTCCGGATGCACAGTTTTCCAAGACGATGTCCGGTATTTCCTCCTTTACTTTTTCAACGAAGCTGACCGCCGCATCCATATTCTGTCGAAGCCCTTCTCCGAGAGAATCTGACCCATCACAGCCAATTCCGATCGTTTCATTATAATCAATTTTCATATAACCAAACTGGTACTTTTTTAAGGTTCCTATGACCTTCTGTGTCAGATAATCAATGACCCACGGATCACGCATATCCCAGAATCTCCTGAAATATGTGGTCAATACCTTACCATCCTTATGCAATAAATGTTTCTCCTTTTGATAAGCCCGTGACGCACTTCCAACATTTTCGATTTCAAACCAGATTCCCGGAATCATTCCAGCATTTTTTATGACTTCAATTGTCTTTTCCAGTCCATCCGGGAACAATTCCTTTGACACCTCATAATCGCCCATTCCGATATCCCACGGCACATTCTTTTCCTTATACCAGCCACAGTCAATCACAAAATAATGAAATCCCTTTCCCTTAATCGCATTTACAATCTCACAGATATTCTGATGTGACGGATTGCCCCACGTCGTACAGTATTCGTTAAAGATGATCGGCAGTTCCTGCTCGCATGCCGGAGCCTGACTAATTCCTTCCAGCGCTGACTGCGTCAACCTGGCGGTAAACACATCAAACGATGATGTCTGTGCTGTACTAACAATCGCCTCCGGCGTAGAAAAGGATTCTCCTGAGGGGATTCGTTTCATCCAATGTCCCATCTCCCGATCCGCCAAGCCACCACTAAATGCCAAGCCATTATCCTTTCGATACAGCTCCATCTGCCATGAAGCCGGATGTGCAATCTGCGCACCCCAAAAAATATGATTTTTCGTATCTTCTACCGCTGCAAACGGGAAAAATTTATTTACCGGCATTGATCCAGCCTGTCCGAATCTCTCACACCTGACCGCATGAGGATCCCACGCCGGCTCCAACTGCAGGTCTTCAACCGGAATACATTCATGTCTGCCTTCCTGACTCCATACGCTTCGAATACGATGCACCTGCATCCGCTCGTGTCCATCGGACTCCAGATAAGGGGATAATCCACACAGCGAAAAACTTTCAAACATTTCCATCGAGCATGTCTCTGCACTGAAATTCCGAAATGTACAAGATATTCTGACATAAGGTGTTCCCTCCATCCATCGCAGATGATGCACTGCCTCATATCCACGGTCATCCCGCAGCCGTGTATCAATCTGCAGATGACCGCCCTCATGCTTCTCGCACTGATCATCAAATCGCAGCCGACGTACACTCTCTCCATTACGCATGGAAACTCCGCCAGCATATGCTTCATTATATATATCCCCTGTCAAATGGTACTGAACAAGTGACTCCATCTTCATATCCTTTTGAGCCGGTTCTATCTCTGCCAGACAATCCGGCACCAGAATCAGACTCACCTGTCCGCTGTCCGAATCTACCAGATAGCGTGCCCTCATATCTCCCAGCCGGTATTCTTTTAAAATCTCTACAGACATCTTTTCCCCTTTCTCAACCCTTTACTGCTCCCACAGTCATTCCTTTAATAAAATATTTTTGCAAACATAAAAATAGAATTGCAATAGGAAGTACAGAAATGACAATCGCCGCCATCGCCGTCGTATAATCACTGCTCTGTGCAGAAAACAGTGACTGAATCGCAACGGTCAATGTCTTCAGCTCTTTTTTACTGACATACAAACTGGCCAGCAGATAATCATTCCAAATCTGAAATGCCTGCATAATGATCAATGTTGCCATCGCTGGCTTCAATAATGGCAGCACTACAGAAAAATAGGTGCGAAATATCGAACAACCATCTATACGCGCAGCTTCCTCTAATTCTAACGGCACCGTCGACATAAAGCTGGTCATCAGAAATACACCAAACGAGATTCCCGTCGCTACATACATAAAGATAATACCATATCTCGTATTTGTCAGGTGCATATTATAACCGATCATATAGATTGGAAGAAATAATGCCTGATAAGGAATCAAAATTCCGATTACAAAATAAATGTAACAAAATTTAAAAAACTTTTTTCTGCATCTGGCAATCGCCCATGCAGTTGTCCCACAAAGCAATGCCAGAATAACTACACTGATCGCCGTATATATAAATGTGTTAGTAAATGTAGTTGACAAATCAAGTTTTTTAAATGCATTAATATAATTATCAAAATTGAGGCTCTGCGGCAGTGACAAAGGGCTGTTTAAATACAGTTCCTTTTTCGTCTTGAACGAATAATTAAAAATAATCAAAATAGGTGCAAGAAACAGTACTGCCGCGATCGTCATAATAATCTGCACAACGAATGTACTTTTCGTATACGGCTGCCTCTCCTGATCCTCGTATATTTCTATCTCCATCTCCTTATTCTTCATTACGCCTGCACCTCCTTACTCTTTAACCCCTTAACCTGTATCAATGCCACCAATAGCAGCACAACTACGAGCGTAACTGACATGGCGCAGCCATAACCGTACCGGCGTCCATTAATCGCAGTTGTATAGGTCTGATATATCATAGATGTGGAGGCTCTACCCGGTCCTCCTTTCGTAGAAGATACCAGCAGATCATACACCTTCAGAGAGCCGGTCGTAATTCCAACGACACAAATCGTAATAGACGGAGCTAACATCGGAATCGTAACATTAAAAAAACGTTTAACAGGACCCGCTCCATCAACCTTCGCTGCCTCATACAGTTCTGCCGGTACAGATTGCAGCCCTGCCAGATAAATAAGCATCCAGTATCCAATCCACTGCCAGTTATTTGCGATCAGAAGTCCCCTCAACACCGTTGCCTTTTCCCCAAACAGCAGGAAATTAAAATGCGTACCAAACAGATCATTCAATGCCGGCAGTACATTGGAAAACATCTTCAACCAGACAAACCCGACAATAACTGCACTGATCAGGCATGGGATAAAAAATACTGTACGATAAAACTTTTGCGCCTTAATACCGCTATCCAACGCAACTGCAAACAACAGTGCGACAATATTCTGAATAATCGTATTGCCTATCGTGAATTTAATCGTAAAAATCCATGCATTCAGGAAATCAGCATCCTTCATTAATTCCAGATAGTTTTGAAATCCAATAAACGATTTTATTTTTGACATTCCATCCCAACTGGTCAACGAATACCGGAATGCCATGAGCAATGGAATGATCAGTCCAATTGTAAAAATAATAAATCCAGGAAGCACCAGACACAAATACTGTCTGGACATTCTGGTTTCCATCGAATATCTCTTCGAATGTCTTTTTTTCTTATACATCCTCTACACCTCTTTTCATAATGAAAGGGAAGATTTTTATTTCTTCCCTTTCACAATCATTCCTAATTTGCCGAACTTGCTTCTACCCGTCCGTCAGAAGCTGCCAAGCAATCTTCAAATGTCTCATCGCCCTGTAACCATGCTGCAATATCTTTAGCATTTTCTTCCTGGAAACCACCCCATACAAGCTGGTTATTTCCTAATGTTACATCCACAATTCTTCCCTCTGCGGCATACTTGTCAATATCCTCCTGACTGGGATTCGTAAATGTCGGTGAAACATCCTTTAACATAGAGGCTGTCTTGGTATAATCAAGAATCTCAACCGCAAGTTCCTGATCACTCGTCAGTACATCCAGAACCTTATTGATTGCATCCTGATGCTCTGACTGTGCGCTTGTCATAATCGTAATGTTGGGTTCAAAAATCAGTTTGGAATCACCAGTCTGATTCGGGAACGGGAAAATACCGAAATCAAAATTCTCGTCAATATCAAGGAAATTCTGAATAGACCATGAACCAGAGACCTTCATGGCAGCCTCTCCCTGTACCATCTTTGCATCACAGTCCGTCTGCTCCGTAGAGAAGGTTTCGGGGAATGTATTATCAAAGATCAGCTTGTTATACTGATATGCATCCTGTGCTTCCTTGCTGTCCGCAAAGCTAACCTCTCCATTTCTGAATTTATCGCCCCAGTTCGGATCCTTATTAAAGACATCATTCATCATAAACTGCATCGTCACATTTCCGATAGACCATGTATCAACCATATGGCTTGCAAACGGTGTGATTCCCTTTGCCTTGCAGTCAGCAATGATTTTCTGCAGATCCTCCTGTGTTTCCGGAACGGTCCATCCGTTTTCCTTGAACATCTCCCGATTGTAATATACACCCTGATACATTGCATTGTATACCAGACCATAAGTCTTACCGTCAATCGTCACATTCTCTCTGGCCGCATCCAGTCCCCTGTCCAGATATGTTTCATCGATCTCTCCAAGTACCCCCTTCGGTGCATAAGTTGCTACATCCTGCGCTTTTCCGATCATAATATCCGGCAGTCCTGATTGCATATATTGCTGCATTTTGGGTTGGAAATCATTTCCCCAGTCCACACATTCCCATTCCAATGTAATCTCCGGATATTTTTCTGCAAGAGCAGCATCGATCATATCTTCGATCCCGGCATCTGTCGTTGACTGACCAGCCAACACAGACAGCTTTACTTCTTCTGCCTGAGAACCATCTGACTGTGCATCTTCCGTCTGTCCGCTGTCCGTCGTCTGCTCACTGTCTGCATTATCTGTGGAACCGCATCCAGTCAACATTCCCATTGCCATTGTAGCCGTCAATAAGACGCTTACTACCTTCTTTTTCATATTTTTGTCCTCCTTTTTTACTTGGCTTTGATAGCTGTATTATAGAAAAAAAGAAGGCTCTGCAATTAGCACAATTTTGGATTTTCCACTTGTACTTCTTTTAACAAAAGGACGCCCCACGATCAATAACTGCTGTCGGCTCTGTTTTCATCTGCATATTTTAATACATCATCCAGCGTTTCTTCATGATGCAGCCATAACAACTGTTGCTGCGCCAATCGGCTTTGAAAATCCCAGACCAGTTGCGCATTACCAACAGTCACATCAATCACCCTTCCCCCCGCTTCATACATACGGATATCTTCCTGCAGCTTGTTCTGGTCGGTCGCATAGATTCCTTTGATTGCGGAGACCGATTGTGTGAAATCGACGATTTCCTGCGCCAGTTTTTCATCCTCAGTCAGTTTTTCAAAAATATGGTCTATCAATGTCTCATGCTCAGTCTTTGCACTTTTCATAAATGTCATATTTGTTTCCCGAATCAGCTTTGCATTTCCCGTACGATTTGGAAATGGAAAAATTCCAAAGTCAATATTCTTCCCATATTGTTTCGAAAACTGCATGGACCATGAGCCCGTCAGATACATCGCCGCTTCTCCCTTTGTAAACCTGCTGTCGCTTTCAAACTGATCGATTTGAAGCGCATCCTCCCATGTATGCTCTAAAATAAACTGATGATTTTCGAGACACTCCCTGACATCCAAATTATCTTCAAAACTGACCTTGCCCTGACGAAACAGGTCTCCCCACTCCGGTGTCTCATCAAAAATATCATTCATCATATATTGCATTGTCATATTTGCGACTTTCCATGACTCCTGAAAATGTGCCGCAAACGGCACGATATTATGCGCTTCCAGTACTTCAATAACCTGTTGGAGCTCCTCTTTTGTCCGCGGCGGCTTCAGATCGTATTCCGAAAAAATATTTTTATTATAAATAACGCCCTGATACCATGCGTTATACGGCAAACCATACACCTCACCGTCTACGATAACAGCATCCAGTGCCTCCTTCGTGATTTTTTCCCGGCAGGTTTCTGAGATGACTGCAAGATTTCCGGTTTTCGCATATGCCTGTACATCTTGCGCTTTTCCGACCAATATATCCGGGATCTCTCCTGCTGCAAATCTCCCGCGTACCTGAGAATTAAATTTATCTCCCCAGTCCACACATTCCCATTCCAGAGTTACCTGCGGAAAATTCTTTTCCATCCACTCATCAATCATATCCTCCACACCGGCATCTGAAGTTGACTGCCCCGCCAGCACAGTGAGAGTGACCTTCCGCTGATCCGGTTCTTCTATCTGTGGCTCAGCGGAACATCCTGTCTGCGTCAGCAGCAGTCCTGCTATAAGTATTGCAATTCCAAATCTTTTCAACATTCTTCTCCTGTCTGTGCACGATATTCGCGCGGGCTCATTCCCATAATTTTTTTGAATACCCGACTGAAATAAGTGTAATCATCATATCCGACCACAAAGGCGACCTCCGACAAACGCATTGTATCATCCGCCATGTATTCTAACGCCTTTTGTATTCTTTTATGTGTAATATATAAAATCAAAGTCTCACCCATCTCCTGCCGAAACACCTTCGACAGATAGGAACTCTCCACATAATACATTTCAGCCAATGCGGTCAGCGATAATTCCTCCGCATAATGCTGGTCAATCCATTCTGCTACCAGATGAACCGTCTGTTTCATCGATTCTGTGACGATCTCTTCCTTCAAAGGTACCAAATATGCTATCGCATCCTCCATACAGTCAAACAGAGTATGACAGTTGAGCGAATCTACAGTCTGATCAATCACATCAAACAAGCCATCAATATCTGCAGCCCGGCTTTTTTCCTGCTGAAGAGCATACCCTGCTATGACATCAAATATCTGTTTGATCGTCTGTTTTACCTCCAAATACGTCCATGCTTCCTTTTCACAGGCCCTCAAGCCGGTATTTTCAAACACCACTCGCTTTACATTTTGCGTTTTTCCTAATGCGAGTGCTGATTTCAACTGTTTTTCCAATTCAGGTGTAAAATGTTGTATCCATCCACCCTTTTCTTTGTCCCTTGACACAATGATCTGATCCTTCTCTTTATATATTCGTGTCATAAGCAGACTAATCGCTTCTAAATAAGCCATTGGCATACTTTCCATCGCATAAGACTGTGACGTAATACATATTGTCATACAGCTATGATACGCCGCCGAGAATTTTACCCTTATTTTTTCCGCAAGGTTTATCAATACATCCTCCGTTTTCTTTGTAAACACAAGGTATTCATTATGCCGGTATATGTTATTAAACACGACAGCATCTTCCTCATCAAAGATTTTACGAATTTCATTTTTGATCAGGTAGATACCGTTATTTCCAGCAAAGCTGTCTTTTTTCACAATTTCCTGAAAATTATGGATCTTAATCAAAACAAGACGCATGCCTGCAAACGTCACTGCATGATCTGCACATATTCCTGCTGCACTCCATGCGCCTTTTCTCTGAATCAACTGACTGAACTCACGATCCTGTAATACCGAAGCAGACTTCAAAAGCTCGATCTGTTCTGTTTCATACTCACTGATCTTTTCCAACGCTTTGACAATCGCTTTTACAAGATCTATTTTAGATACAGGCTTTATCAAATAATTGATTGAACCTGACATAAAAGAATCTTTCACATAAGAGAAATCATCATATCCACTGATGACAAAGGTCACCAGCTTCGGATATTTTTTCTGTACTTTTTCTAACAATTCTACTCCGCTGAGAAACGGCATATTAATATCCGTGATGAAAATATCCGGGTGAAACTGTCCGATTTTCATCAGGGCATCCTCACCATCTACCGCCGGTTCTAAAAATTCCAACCCATATTCCTCCCAGCAGATCATCGTACGCAGTTTTTCTCTCGTCCAATATTCATCATCAGCAAATAGTACTTTGTGCATACTCTTAGGCATATGTCTCTTCTCCCCCAATACACGGCAATATCATCCAGACTTTTGTTCCAATCCCCACTTCACTCTCCAGTTGGAGTCCATACTGCTGTCCGTACAACATTTTCAGTCTCGCGTTAATATTATGCAGACCAATCGAATTACCCTGCTCGACCAGATCAATTTCATTCCTTTTCAGGCTTTCATTAATCTCTGCTGCCTGCATGCCTACACCATTATCTTCCACACAAAT
Organism: bacterium; assembly: GCA_050872965.1. GTDB lineage: Bacteria > Bacillota > Clostridia > Lachnospirales > Lachnospiraceae > W0P33-017. Next base: position 12,848 of record JBNMHW010000049.1, read on the forward strand.
CGATAATGTCTGATCCGTCTTTTTAACGACAACCGTGATTCTTTTATCGCCTCTCTTATTGCGCAGACCATGATTGATCGCATTTTCTACCAAAGGCTGCAGCGAGATTCTTGGAACCTTCATTTGAAAAGTTTCTTCCTGTATGTCAAAATTATATTTTATATTGTCATGCATACGCATATCCATGACATAAATATAATTTTTCAGATGAGAAATTTCATCTGACACACTTGAAAAGGGATTCTTCATATTCAGGCTGTATCTGAATATGCTCGCCAGAGAATGGCTCAATCTGCTGACTTCTCCACAGTTTTTTATCTCCGCAATACTACCCATCGTGTCCAGTGTATTATATAAAAAATGTGGATTAATCTGTGCTTGTAAAGCCTTATATTCTGCTTGGCTCAACAATTTCTGGGTCTGATATTCTTTTTCCCTCAGACTCTCCATCTGATCCAGCATCTCGTTAAAATTACGCCCCAATTCCCCGATTTCATCCTTATTCGATATCTTCGTCCGCAGCGCAGTATTTCCATCCCTGATTTGCTGTATTGTATCCATCAGCATGTCCAGTGGTCTCGTCAGCCCTCTCGATATGAAAAAAGTCAATAAACAGGATACTACTATCATTAACGCCGCAATAAATATCAAATTAACCGTCAGTGTCCGCTGATTTTGTTTCAATACCTTTTGAGGCATCATGGAATATGCCGTCAGGTTATATTTTGCCTGTTGTATCTGAAAAAACTCCTGCTTGAGATCATTTTTCACATCAACGCTCTGACCAAGTGCAAGTTTCTGCGTCATTTGTTGATAATATTCCTGCTCACTGGATGATAAACTCCCCAATGTAAATGCAACGCGGTCTCCATCCGGCTGCAACCACATAAAAACCGTGCTGTCTGTTCGATATTTTTCCATAATATTTTCTATATTTTTCGTATCGATATCGCACACCACGTATCCTATTTTGTCATTCAGATTGCTCTCATTATATAGTTTTAATACCAGTCTCAAAATATTTCTTTCACGATACCGGTTATAATAGCTCGATACCAGCATAGTAGTATCATCTGATTCTACATACTTCTTTACAATTCCTGCATTCTCATTTTCCTCATCGTTATATATATCTGTCGCGTAATTATGCTTCGGTGTAACAGCTCTTCGGTAGGTGCTGATTATCTTATGATCCATTGTATACAAATAGAGGGAGACAACACTATCTCCCGTTTCAAATTCATTCATCGCAATATCATAAGATTTTCGATAATATTCTGCCCGAAGCTGTCCGATACTCCGTTGTTCCTTCAAATCCCCAATAAGTTCTTTTTCTGTATAAATCTCTATCAGATTGCTTTCCATCCTTTTCAAAAGCCCATGTATCTCGTTCTGCATATTCTGCAGGGATTTTTCGCTTTCTTCCTTCGCCTGTCCATAAATCAAAGCTGATGATGTTTCTTGAAAAAGACAGGTCTGTAAAACTAATGCCGTTAGCACACACCCAATACACATCAATAAGATCTTACTTCGCAGCTTCAACGCGGCACCTCCTCCCTGTTGTTCATTATACCATGCCAGAACTCCAATCACTTGGATTTATTTGAACAAACATTTGGATTTATTTGAACTTCGCCATGATTCATTAATTCTGCCACCGGAACTCCTCTTTTTCGAGCATCGGATAACCGATGACCTCTGATCCGTCAAGGTTCTCCCTGTGCATATCTACCGCAGTGATCTGATGGTTCGTATACGTTGTATAATAATAGATCCCTCTGTCTGCATTCCAGCAGGATGTATAGATCGTGATCTCATAAGCACCCTCGGATACCTCACAACAGCCTCTTGGCTGATCCACGGAACCTAAGATGTGAAAGAACTGTCCGACACTGCTCTCCTCGTCCTCTGAGGATACCGCATGCATTTTCGTGAATGCGACACGGGCAAACCGTGATGCAGACGACAGATCCCCCGGCAGTCCGAGAGCTCCCATGCCACGGCTGTAGGTCTGCAGCTCCAACCGGTCAGAAAACAGATTTTCGGGCTGTCTCGGTGACAGATGCATATAGTTGTTCAATAAAAACATCTGTGTATCAAACGGCGGATTGTTCGTGAGCACACCGACCGGATTGTCGTAAATATACAGTCCGTCTGCCATTGATTCCACAGTGACCGATCCGCTGTGATCTGCGATGATCCAGTGGAGCTGCGCTGCCGGCAGCTGCTCACTGAACGGCGTTCCTACGAGATTCATCTGCGCGAGCAATTCCCGCGCCTGTGCCAGATCGGCACACTGGCTGAGTATCCACGGAATGAACTCAAACTGCGCGACATTCCTGCGGCCGGGCTGCACCTCACCATAACGCGCATTTCCCACGAAATTCAAGCCTGCCATGCCAAGTCCCTTTTCATTGACCGCATCATAATAGAGCGGATATCCGCCTGCCACATGCGCCATTCCGATAATCGCATAATGCGACTTTGTGCTGCCGTCATGCCGGAATTGCAGCGGAAACTTCCGAGGCATGACCGCGATCTGCTCGCCGTAGGAAAACTCATAATCCAAAGTTCTCCCCATATAAAAATCTTTTGACTGATAAGTTGCTGCTGTACACATTGTTGATTCTCCTTCTTTCCAAAATAAAAATCTATTCGATCGTGATCACATCTTTTAACACATATGCAAATGACGGTGCCGAGCAATCGGCGTTTTCCTCATATCCGTCTCTCAGATCGATCGTATGATTCCCATCATACGGATCGACACCGACATAATCACCTTTGAATACCTCTAAGGTTCCCTTATTCAACGCTTCGATCGTCTCATCGATCTTTTTATCCGTACCGATCGTAGCGACCACCCGGTTGAGCTCAAGCATCTCGATCCAGCCTTCCTCAAACCCGGCGCCGACATCCTGCCCATGTACATGCCCATGCACGCACTCCTCGATCTTTTTGCCATTCATGACAGCTTCCACCGCAGAGCATACATAAGGTGTCCAGTTGATCTTGCATCCGGTCAGATAGGTCGTCGGTGCGACGTCTGCCATACTCTGATTATAGCCGACATGATAGACGATACGTGAGGCATCTGTCTCCTCACAGGCTACCGCAGGCCCCGCCGTATCCGAATGCTGTGAGATGATCACACATCCCTCGTCGATCAGCTCCTTCGCATATTTTTTCTCCAGTGTATAGTCATTCCATGAATCCGTATATTTTACTGTCATGACCGCATCCGGTACGATGGAACGCACCCCAAGGAAAAATGCCGTATAGCCGGAGATCACCTCCGCATATGGATAAGCGCCTACATATCCGATCTTCGCCTGCTCCGGAGTGATGAGGTTCTCCTCGATCAGCTCCTGCAATTTCAATCCTGCCACTACACCGGATACATAACGTCCTTCATAGATCTCGCCCATAAACGTATGATAATTTTCCAGCACCGGTTCCTCGTTTGCATTTGCACACGTTGCCTGACAAAACTGCACATCCGGATATTCCGCTGCCAGCTTTTTGGCAGTGTCACCATAGCCGTAACTGGTCGTAAAGATCAGCTCACAACCCTGATCGATCAGATCACGAAGTGCGGTCTCCTCATCACCCTCTGCCACATTATACGCTGCAAATGTCTGCACACTGCCCTCATACTGCTTCTCTACCGCTCGCTGCGCCTTGATAAAGTTATAGGTATATGCCGTGCTCTCATCATCCACATAGACAAATCCGATTTTTACCGAAGCCGCTGCATCATTCTGATGCAGCAGACGATATCCGGCCATGATCATCACGATCGTAAACACTGCACTGACGAGCATCACTGCATACATGCGCCCGTTTTTTATCATTTTCATCATGCATGCACCTCCGTTTTCGTATCATCCTCATACAGCCGTGCAACATCGATCGTACCCTGATCGATCAATCTAAGCATAATATCAACCATCTGCGGATCAAACTGCGTTCCGCATCCCTTTTTCAATTCCGACAATACATAATCCATATCCAGTTTCTTCCGGTAGACACGATTGGCCGTCATTGCATCAAATGCATCTGCAATTCCGATAATTCTCGCATTGAGCGGTATCTCCTCACCTTTTAATCCGTGCACATAGCCCCGCCCGTCATAGCGCTCATGATGGTACAACGCGCCTTCCTCCACATGCTCCAACAGGGTGAAGTTCTTCAGGATCTCGGCTCCCTTGACCACATGTGATTTCATGATCTCGTATTCTTCATCCGTCAGACGCGACGGCTTATTCAATACACTGTCCGGAATACCGATCTTGCCGATATCATGCAGGAGCGCCGTCCTTCGCAGTTCATCACAGGCTTCCTCGGAGAATCCCAGTTCCCGCGCGATCAGCACTGAATACTCTGATACGCGGATCGAGTGCTGACTCGTATTCTCATCTCTGGCATCCACGGTCTTTGCGATCGTCAGGATCGTCTCATTACCCATCTCGACCTGCTTGTGCGCCAGCTCCAGCTCTCTCTTTTGCATATTCAGCGTCTTCTGGATCTGTGTCCGGAAGATCAGCCAGCTCAGATAGATGATCGTCAGTGCAAATACAATGATCATGTAGGCGATAAACCACCAGTAATCATAGATCTCTTTTTCCTTTATGACCTCATAGGTGCTCTCCGCCGTCGTGCGTTTGCCTTTATTATCCAGAATTGCCAGATGAAAGACATAGTTTCCGGCGGGCAGATTCGTATAGGAGATCTCCGACAATTCACTCTGGAGCATCACGGTCGGATTCTCATCAAAGCCTTCGAGCCACACGCTGATATACGGATTGTTAACCGAAAAATTAACGATCTCCGGCATAAAATCCACACGGGCAGCCCCGCGCTCCAATCGGACCGGTTCCCCATTTTCCAACGAATACGTCACTCCGTCCACGCGGATCGTCTTCATCAGCATTCGATAAGAACGCGACACGGAATCATAATCATTCAGGTTCATGGATACCACGCCACGGTCCGTAGACAGATACAGATTATCATACAGATCCACATAATTCCATGAATTCGGTGTCAGACCGTTGACCAGCCCCTTTTTCTCATTCAGCAGTTCATACTCCACTGCCCGGCTGCTCAACAGATCCGCCTTATCCACCGCATAGATACCGGCAGAACTGAGAATAAAGAGCACCCCGTCATTCCCCTCGACCAGATCATAATTGTTGTAATAATGAAAATTGCTCAGTATGCGTATGCCGCCCGAACCGTTCCTATAACAGATACTGTTGCTGGTGATAATAAACATTCCTTTGCCGCTTCGCTCACGCACCATACGCAAAATCACATCCGAGCCGAGACCATCCTGCTTTCCGATCGAGCGTTCATACACGCCATCATGGATCACAGCGATACCCGCTCCGTCTGTTCCGGCAAATATGCTGCCGTCTGCCTGTTCGCTCAGACACAGTGTTTTCGGATTGCTCATGCCATCCAAAGCGCCGACGGTTCCGGTCACTCCGCCATCATCCAAAAAAGTGATACCCGAGTCTCCCGCTGCCGCTATCGATCCATCCGATAATTCGATCACATTCCTGAATTTATCTCCCAGCGTGCCATTGCTGCTGTCATAGACCGTAACGGTTCCATCGACCGATACCCGGATCAGACCTTTTCCTGAGGTAGCGATCCATAATCTGACCTTGCTGTCTACCATGAGACAGCGGATACGCACACCTTTTAACATTTGCGCCAGCGGATGATCGTCTTCTTTTCGCGTTCCCTGCTCATTCAGCACGACCAGCCCGGTGTCCGTACCCACAACCAGATGATTGCCCCACCCGGTCACCGTATTGACCACCGTATCCTCTGAGCCGAGCCCACTGCAGGCATCGGAAAATACGGACTTGCTCATGCGCATCAATCCGAGTCTGGACGAAGTAAACCACAGATTTCCCTGATAATCGATCAGCATATGGTCGATCGAGCTGTTAAACGTGCCCACATGGATCAGATGACACTGCATCGCATCATCCAGATATCCGATCCCGTTATCCGCGCACAAAAAGATCCGTCCATCCTCCTGCACGGCAATGGAATTCATATTCTGCAATCCCCCACAGTCGATCTGCTCTGTTTCTGCGAATTTTTCATTCCGCACGTTGTACACGAATATCTCATTTTCCGTCGTTCCGGCATATAGACGACCGTCTGCATCAAACGCACAGCTTTTGTATCCGCCATTTTCCGGCATCAGCCGGTCACAGACGACCCCTTCACGAATCAGGTACAGACCACCTTCGTCCGTCACGACCGCAATATTCTCATTTTCATCCGCAGCGATACTGCATGCATAACTGACTTCGTCGACCGTGCGTACCACACGCAGACCACCCGACATCGTCACGACTGCCAGCCGGTCCGTCGTTCCTACATAGTAATAACCATCCGAGCCCTGTGTGATACATCGCACCGAATCCGACGGCAGACCGGCCGAACGATCCAGCGTATTAGATATCTTATCATTGATACAGATCGACAAACCACTATCATTGGTACCGATCCAGAGACGCTCGCTCTCATCCGTATAGATACAGTTAACATTTTTGACACTTTCAAATGTATCCATCAGCCGAAAGCTGTTACCCGTATAACGATAGAGTCCGCTGTAAGTACCGATCCAGAGAATACCGTCCTTTCCCTGTGCGATATCATTCGCCATACCGCCGGGCAGACTGTTTTCACCACTATAGACCGTCTGGATATATCCGTTATAATCCACTGCTGTCTGCGTATCCTGTGCACTGTTATCCGTATCTGCGTGCACAGTCACCGGCAGCAGACCCGTCAGCAATACAGCAGACAGCAGGATTGCCGACAGGCGGGTCGTTTTTATCACGCCGCGTTTTTTCCTGACAGATCGGTAGATCCTGACGAAGATAAAGAGAGCGACCAGCATCACGACCTTATCCACAAATTCCATATAAAACTCAGCGATCACATGACTGAGCAGCCCGTTGCATCCGCGCAGCTCTAAGAATTCGCAGACACCGTCTCCCCAGATGTTCCCGATCGATCCGTCAAAAAACAGATAGCACAGGATCGTGCCGGACACCGTACACATCAGTGTCACAAAAAAGCTCACGGACAGCACGCCGAACATATACTCCAGATAACCCTTTTTCGCACAGATTCCGATAATAACGCCGACTGCGATATTGATCAGCGCATAGATGATCTGGGTATAGGAAAATAACAGTCCGTATGTAATATTTAACGACGCTCCTACAATCGCTCCGCATACGGGTCCCATGAAATATGCCGCAAGCACTGTGCCAAAGGAATCCAGCCACAGTGGAAGCTGATAATGCTGTGCAAATATCTTTCCACAAAAATTCAATAGTATACAGCCGATGACTATCAGGCTTACCATGCATTCTTTTTTATATTTTCGCATTCTCGTATCCTTTCGGGTATGACCGTTTTGTTTTTTATACCAATTGTATCATAATACATACAAAAAGGGAACCAGTCTGCTGACTGATTCCCCTAAATAAACGATCATATAGTGCCCGGACAGATCTTAATACTCGTCCTCTGTACCGTCCTCTTTTTCACTGATATCATTGACTGGCTTCTCCAAGCCCTCGATCTTGATATGATGCTTCTCTGCATAATCCCATAAAGCTGCGTGAATTGCCTCCTCAGCCAAAAGGGAACAATGTACCTTTACCGGAGGAAGTCCGTCCAATGCTTCCATAACGGCCTTGTTGGTGACCTGAAGTGCTTCCTGAATCGTCTTTCCCTTTACCAGCTCTGTTGCCATACTGCTGGTCGCTACGGCTGCACCACAGCCAAATGTCTTGAACTTGCAGTCCTGAATGATACCGTTGTCATCGATATCCAGATACATACGCATGATATCGCCGCACTTTGCATTGCCGACAGTACCTACACCACTCGCGTCCTCGATCTCACCGACATTTCGGGGATTGTTAAAATGATCCATTACTTTTTCGCTGTACATACTATTATATTTCCTCTCTGATACTATCCTTTTTCTATTGCTGTGTTATTTATTCTGTTTTCTCACAAAATCCTCATACAGAGGTGACATTGACCGTAACTGCTCGATGATCTTCTTCAGCTCGTCCACGGTAAAGTCAATA
>JBNMHW010000050.1:0-20844 GCA_050872965.1 bacterium
ATACGGTACTGGATGCGATCGAACGACAGCTGGATGCGAACGAATGCCCAGAAGTGGTCAAATCGATCATGCTGGTAGCTGTAGAAGAGATATTTGTAAATATCGCCCATTATGCCTATGGGGGCAAGAGCGGAGAGGCAGTGATCAATCTGGATATCAAACAGAATCCCAAATGCTGTCAGGTCGAATTCCGCGACCGGGGTGTACCATATAATCCGCTCGCAAAGGCAGATCCTGATATCACTTTATCGGCAGAAGAACGCGATATCGGCGGGCTGGGCATCTATATGGTCAAACAGAGCATGGATCGCGTGGAATACCGCTATGAGGATGGCTGTAACATACTGACGCTGGAAAAGAATATTGACAGCAGTGATCGCGGGGAATCATAAAACAAAAAGAAAATAAAAAAGGAATACCGCATCAGCGGTATTCCTCCGGAAAATCTTTTTTCGGGATCTCGGTGATCGTCAGATACTCGTTATAGATATATCCGATCGTACCTTTTTTGGTCAGGATCTTGGAGCGGGTATCCCCTTTCTCCAGGACATAACCGGATTTGCCACCGTCGATATGACTGACGGTTTTGGAATTGCGGTCGCTCGTTTCACGGATGCGTACACCGGTGACACCATCGATGACTGTAAATCCATAATAGGTCTTGCCGTCATCTTCACTGTCAGTGTCATCCGCAGCCTCATCCGCCGGTTTGGTGGGCTCCTCTGGTGCTTCGGGTTCGGCGGGCTCTTCGGGTACTTCCGGTGTCTGGGGTTCCTCTGGTGTTTCAGGAGTTTCCGTTGTTTCGGGCTCAGCCGGTGCCTCCGGTTCTTCCGGGATATCAGGAGTTGTCTGATCGGTATCTACGGTATCCGGTTCAATCGTATCAGGCTCGACCGTATCAGGCTCGATCTGGACTGTGGCAGATGCCGCCAGCTCACGGCTCAGATAGGAGCCTCTGGTGTAGAACAGGATGATAGCGATCACACCCGCAGCAATATAGATCGTAAACAGGATGGTAAACAACATGTGATTTTTTTTCATGATCTGTGCTGCCTCCTTAGGTTGTGGGAAGCTGGATATAGATACCCATGCCTCTGCCGAGCATACTCTTTGCATAGATGCTGCCACCGTAATAATCAACGATCGCCTTGGCCTGCGTCAGACCGAGACCGTTACCGCTGATGCGGTTAGAACCCTGATAGTTCAGCTCAAAGATATGTCTGGTCTCGCGTTCGGAGAGACCGTTACCGTTATCCTTGAGCACGATGAAAATATCATCTCCGATATTGGAGATCGTGATGATCAGAGTACCGGAGCGCTGCATATATTTAATAGAATTATCGATGATATTGCGGAAGAGGATACGCAGCCGGCTCTTATTGGCCCTGACGAGCAGAGCATTCTCCGGCGCAGACAGCAGGATCTTGATCTCTGCTTCTCTGGCAAAGGAGGACAGCTCATCGATCGTATCCTGTGCAATGCCTAAGATATCGATCGTTTCGTTTGGTGTTTCATCGGGATCGATCGGAGGGAGCAGAGCCTCATATGCTTCGGCTTCACGGCTTTCCTGTTCTTCACGGGCGGCTGCCGCTTCGCTTGCACGTTCATCCTGTGCGGCCTGCATCAGGGTGATCTGTTCCTCCAGTTCGAGGATACGGGCTTTCGCATCGGTGAGTTCGGTATCTTTCGAAGCAGTCAGTTTTGTCTGGGCTTCGAGCTTATCGGCTAATGTATTGGCGCGTGTCTCATTTTCGAGAGCACGTTTCTGGTACCTGGCCTGTAATTCGATCAGATCATTGTCCTCTATATTGCTCCGCCAGAACAGAAAGGCGAGCGAGAGAAGAACGAGGCTGTGGATAATAAAGAAAATCAGGATCAGCCATAGATCAAAACGAAAGAAACTGTACAACACAAGCAGGTAAGACAAGATTGAACATCCAAGGAGAGTTTTTTGTCCATTTGACATAGAATAGAACCTTCTTTCTTAGATTATGATGTTGTGTAACTGTTCAGCACAGGTCGAAGCGGCTGAGCAGTTACGATGCTGTAATCATAACACAGTAAAATAAAAAAAGATAGGAAAAAATAGAGAGCATTTTGGAAAACAGGCAGACAGGAGGAAATGAGAATGGGTTTATCGGAGAGACTGGATAAAGCAAATAAGGATATGATCGCCAAAAGACGCAGGCAGGCGGTGATGGATGAAGACGAGGAGACCATGACCTATATGCAGCGGCCGAAACCGACGTTCATCAATGAACGCAGCCATACCTATGACCGGATCGGAGATGATTCGTTTCATGTTGCACCGAGCGTATTTGACAGACAGGCGATCTTTCATACAGGCTCCGGACATTAGCGGATCGCCGGATACTGAGAGAAAGAGCACAAGAATGAGGGAGTGATGACAATGAGTGGAAACAGGAAAACAAAGATTGATATCAATGCGATCGAAAAACAGCCATATACCAGCTATAACGATTACATGTCCTGTATGTTTGCGGCTGTCAATGACAGTATGGATGCTTATATTGAGGAGATGAAATCAGTATTTGCCAATGAACAGGGCGGATATAAAAATGTGCTGTATCCGGATATCGAGATCGCACATGATCTGTGTAAGGAGCAGGTGTCCAGATTTTATCTGAAGATGTCCGAGGTCGCTGAGGATTATGTCAACGGAACGAGTATCGAGGAAGATGACGAAGACGAGGACGAGGAAGAGGATTTCATGGATGATCTCTTCGGAGATATGGAGGGGGATGACCTCTTTGGCGGCAGTGATCTCGATGATGCCTTATCCGGTATGTTCGATGAAGGACAGCAGATCGACGCGGAGCGTATTGAGCATACGATGCGTCAGAAAGCCAAGCAGATCAGTGTGCATGACAAGATCATCCATCTGAATAAGCGTGCGGAAGCTACCTTAGAGGCCGGTATCGCACTCCCGTTTTATGAGGTCTGTAAAAAACTTGAGTTTGAGCCTTTTACGATGTTCTGTTTTGTGTGCGGGATCCTCTCATCGACCCAGACGAATTATGCGGGCATCTATCAGGTGATCAATGAGAACGGCAGCATGTCTGCACCGACGATCGAATCCGCGGCCAAGCTCTATTACGGCAAAGATTTCTCAATCACCGGAGCATACAGTGAGATGTCTGTGGGATTGGAGCAGCTCATGCCGATCCTGGATCTGCAGATACAGAAGAATATGCCGTTCTCCACATTCGTGTCACCGGATAAGCGTATCATCGATTTCCTGTTCGGACGTGATCCGCTGCGCGTGGACGAGAGCTATATCCAGTTTTTACATATGCTGACAGATGATAAGGAGCTCGATCCGATCATGGCCAACGAGGGTGTGCTCGAGGCGATGGAGATCTCGTATAACGAGGGTGTGCGCATCTTTGCGTATTTCGGAGACGAGGGAAGCGGCAAAAAGTTTTTTGTCAGGCATTTCTGCCGCAGGAACGATATGCGTGCGGTAGCGATCAACTGTAAAAAGCTGTTTGCCTATGATTACCAGTTTGTAGACCGTGCACTGTGGGCGGTGACGAGGGAATGTATCCTGACGAATGCCTGCTGTGTGCTCGAGGAGCTGACTTACCGCGAAGAGGAAAAAGAAAAGTTCCAGGGATATATGGATCTGGCATTCTCCAAGCTGACCTCCAAGGGAATCATGGTATTCGCACTCAGCAAGGAATCCATGAACTTTAAGGAGATCACGAAGGAAGAGATCACCACACTGGAACTGGGTACACCGTCGTTTGAGGAGCGTCTGGCATGCTGGAAATATTATGCGAAGGACTATGCGCTCGGCGAGGACTGTGATCTGGAAGAAATGACGATCAAGTTCCTGTTCACACCGGGCAAGATCAAGGATGCACTGAAGTTTGCGAGAAGTCTCGCGACGATGCACAAGGAGATCCTGATTCCCAGATCGGCACTGTTTACCGGCTGTAACAACCAGATGTCTACCGAACTGAGCCAGAAGGCGACGCGTGTCGAGGCCAAGTTCGGATTTGACGATATCGTCATGAACGAGGATCAGCGCGAGACGATCACACATGCGATCGAACAGATGAATTTCAAGAACAAAGTCTATGATGACTGGAATTATATGAAGAAATACCCGTATGGACGAGGATTGACCGTACTGTTGTTCGGTGCCCCCGGTACCGGTAAATCCATGATGGCACAGGTGCTCGCGCATGAGCTGAATCTGGAGCTGTACCGCGTGGATATCTCCAAGGTCGTAGATAAATACGTCGGTGAGACGGAGAAATCACTGTCCATGATCTTCCGCGAGGCGAAAAAGTGTAACGTCGTATTGTTCTTCGACGAGTGTGATACGATCTTTGCCAAGCGTTCCGATGACGGCGGTTCGAACCAGTCTTCCAATAATAATAAGACGGCGCTGCTGTTACAGGAAATGGAAGCCTATGACGGCGTCTGTGTACTGGCGACCAACTACAAGCATAACATTGACCCGGCGTTCTTCCGGCGTATGAAATACATCGTCGAATTCCAGTTCCCGAATCCGGATACGCGTGAGATGCTATGGCGGACGACGATCCCGAAGACAACACCGCTGGCAGAGGATGTGGATATCCGTTTCCTTGCGGAGAAATTCGAGTTCGCCGGAGGTAATATCAAAAACTGTATTTTAAATGCAGCCTTCCTCGCAGCCGCAGACGGAGATGGCAAGGAAGTGCATATGAAGCACTATTTGCAGGCGATCAAATACGAGTTCGTCAAGACAGGTAAAGTATTTACGCGTGCGGATTTTGAGCCGTATGCATCACAGATCGGATTATAAAATAAGTAAGGGATACAGATCAAATGAAAAAGATACATAATATATTTCCGAAAATACTGAATAACTGTGCGCAGCACAGCCGGTGCTACGGTGCATGGACACCGGAAAAACGGCTGATTGCCGCTGCCATATGTGCACAGATACCGGGTCGTGCGGATGAAGTCACGGTGCCGGATCTGTGTGTGGATGAGTCTTATCGCTCGCAGGGAGTGGCACGTGTGCTCATACAGAATCTGGCGGCAGAACTGTCTGTGGAAGGGGCACAGACGCTGCGCATGCGGTGTATGGGATCAGCCAACCAGCTTACGGGAGTCTATGAGCTGCTGATCAGTGCAGGCATGATACCGACACTGCTGACCGGGCGGATCATGAACTGGCAGATGATGGACTGGTCAGACAGCCCGCTCACGCAGCAGATGAAGAACACACCGGTTCCCACCGATTTTATCTGCGATGCGCAGGGGCTGACGGAACATATGCGTGCAACACTTACAGAACGGGCCGGAGATTATGATCCGGATCTCAGCCGGTTCTATATCATTGACGGAAAGCTGATGGGAGCACTCTGCGTCCGCCGGATCGGTGCGGCTGCAGATGGGGAAACGGATGCAGTGGTTGTATACCGCACGTATGTGTCACCGGCACTGGCGTTTCTGAAGGTCTATGTGCCGATGATCGCATCCTTATATCAGGAATTGAAAAAAGTGCTGCCGGAGGAGGCTGCGGTCAGTGTCGTGAGCAGTGACCACGCACAGGAGCGTGCGCTGCGCAGAATGTTTGACGAGCCGGACAGCGAATCTCTGGTGCAGGAATATGAACGCGTGCTGCGTGACGGGGAAGGAACGGTCACCTGGCAGGCAGGCGTGACACCGCAGGAGCAGGAGACGATCATTTTCGGCTGGCTGGACGATGCACAGGCTGATATACAGCCGGCAGCGGATGCACAGTTTCAGGGAGCGGGGGCGCTCTATGCGCAGGAGACACCGGAGACAGACAACTACATCATGCAGCCGGAATTTTTGCGTTCCTGTGCGAATGTGACAGATGAGGATACGCTTCGCAGGGAATGGAACGAATGGCTGACCATGCTGCGGCGTGAGACCTGGCCGGCAGATAAGAAGCTGCCCTTTGCGGCTTATCAGGAACAGTTAGACCGTCTGGCAGCCAGACAGACCGCAGAGCAGGCGCAGACCGCTCCTGAAAAGAAGGCGGTAACGGTCGATGAGAACCGGCTGACGTATTTTCTGTTCCCGGAACAGGATGCGCAGATCATGCAGCTATTGCCGGATTATCTGCTGCGTGCACACCGCGGACACCGGATCGCTGCGGCGAGGGATGAGAGCGGCGTATTGTATGGATATGCAGCCTTTTACAGACAGAATTCCCCGCAGAAGACATGGATGCTGGAATATCTGTATATAGGCGCGGAATACCGCGGTCATGGGATCGGCGGGCATCTGCTGCGGTTTGCAAAAGAGGTATTCTCAGAGGCAGGTTATCGCGGGATCACAGCCAAACAGGCAGGCAGCGGCGAGCATCTGCTGCGCATGCATGAGTTCCTGAAATATCAGGGCTTTGTCCCCGTCACGTTGTCTGCACATACGATGCTCTATTATCTGCAGGATCTGGCAGAATCACATCTGATGCGGCTGAATCAGACGCAGAGCAGACAGCTCCCTGCGGTTGTGCGGATCGAGAACCGGGACGACTACCGTCTGCCGGAGTTCGCAAAGGAATGCCGTGCGAACGGTTTCCGCTTTGAAATGAGCCATTATGATACGGAATATACCTGGTTTTACGTGGAGCAGAACCGGATACGGGGTGTCATGGGCATGGAACAGGCAGCAGATAACATGCTCATGATGATAGATACCTATATCGCGCGTGATGTGGCATCACATTATGTACAGCCCGCATTGCTGTTAGCTGTGCTGAACCGGGCGAGAAAACATATGCGGGATGATGCGGTGCTGATCCTCCAGTTGTATGATGGATGGAATCTGCAGGCGATGGAAACATTGCTCGGAGAGAGTGAACAGTCCCTGCGGCTGTGCGAATATGTGATGCCGTTCCGCTAGGAGCGGGTGGCGGATGAATCGGATGTTTGATTCTGTCCGACTTTTGTCTGCATTTGCCTGTTAAAATCAGATCAATGAAAGGGTAAAGGAGAAGCATATGAGTATCACACATGGCGAGATGTATAAGGAAAAGGAGCGGCAGGAGCTCCTGCACGTAGAACAGCATGAGACACAGATGCGTGAAGCGCAAAAGCCGCAGGAGCAGCAGACCGCGCAGTCACAGGAACAGGATCTGCTGGGAAAATACGAAGAACAGACCGGACAGATAGACCTGACGGCTGTCGTAAACAGGCAGGAAGAGAGTATGCCGCAGCAGGTCGTAGCCGTATCACCGGTACACGAGGCAGTACGGGCAGAGGAGATCTTAAAGGGCAACGAGCTCGCTCAGAAACAGCAGGAACAGTTGCAGGAGCAGGAGCAGCAGATCGTGCAGGAAGCGCAGGTATCCGGGCAGCAGGAAGAGACGCAGACCAGAACAGATCAGGAAGAAACGCAGGATATACCTGAGTATGAGCAGCTGCGTGCGCTGCAGCAGGAACTGCAGGAGGATCACGATTCGGCATCGCCGGAGTTTCAGGCGGTCAGGCAGAAGATGGAACTGATGGTGTCGGTGATGAATCAGGATATGTCTGCGCAGGCGGATGCCATGTATGAGCTGCGTCAGGCAGCCGTGCATTATTATAATACGCACCGGGGATACCGCTGGTCATCCAAGGGAAAACGGCGCAAGGATCTGATCAACCGGATCATAGATCAGGTTCAGGCGGCGATCGTTTCAGATGCGATCCCTGAGTCTGTCCAATGTGCGATATTGAACAGGATCATGAGTGATCCCTCACCGGAGGGATTTTCCTCTAAAAAAACAGTCGAATTTGCGCGCGCACAGGCAGAAAAAGAAGCCGGAACCGATCAGGCAGACGAATATTCGTTCAAAATGTACTGCGTGGAGAAACAGTTCAGAGAAGATCAGAGTATAGCGGTTCAGCAGTACGATCTGGAAAATCGGATCAAGAAGGCAGGGGCTGATAATGTGCTGGATATCCGTGACTGGAAAGTATATATGACACGGTATCAGATGGATGCCAATGGAGAGCCGCTGACGAAGCAGGATAAGGAGATCAGAGATAAAGCCAACCGTTTTTTTGATCATATGACGAAGGGCACTGTCACTGAGCGACGGGAAATCCTGATAGAGGAAATGTCTAAGATCGCAACCTTTGAATGCACGCCTGAGATGATGAGCGCAGAATATATCTGTACGCATTACCGGGAATTGCGGGAACTGTGTATCAGGCATGGAGCTCTGGATAACCTGATCAAAGCGTCGGCGAATCAGGAAGCATATGACGGAATCGATCTACCCATAAAAAAGAACTATGAACTTTGCGCAAAGATGCTGGATAAATACATGATCGCCGTGAACTACATCGCGCAGATCAAAAATATCAAGCAGGGAGAGGGGTTTGGCGACGGATCTGAGGATATCAGTACGCCGCAGTTACCGGAATTTGCAAAGGAATATGCAAAACGCGGACAGATCCAGATCGATCCGGATCAGGAACTAACCCGGGAGAATGACCATATCTATAAAGGTAAGAATGGATATGTCAGACAGGAGCAGTCTCTGGATGAGCGGGCCGGCTATGAGGATGCACTGATAGACCTGATTGAGATCATGCAGCAGTCAAAGGAACCGCTGAAGCGCATACATACACGCAATGTTGTACTGCAGGCAGAGGAGAACTACCGGCAGCGGCTGCAGGCGGAGCCACTCGAACCACAAGAAGTCACAGACCAGGCGCAGGAGCTGGCAAAGCTGAAGCAGTTGTTCACTTCATTTGATCAGGAGGACTTAAAGCAATATGAGAGTATGTCTGTGGAGGAACTGCTGAAGAGATCTCCTGATGTGCTCATGTTACAGGATCGTGTACAGTATCTAACGGAGCAGATGGAGTATTATCTTGCTTATGGCGGCGATCTGGATGAGAAAACCATCAGACGGTTAGAAGCAAAGGTATCCTATGTGCGAGACCTGACCGGATATATTAGAGAATGGACAGATGCGATTAAAAATCCGTATTACCAGGACATGGGTACAGAACTGCTTGAGACTGCTTCGGAGAATGAACTGAAGAAGCTCAGTCTACAGCAAGAGGAGGGGGACAAAAAACAATATTATTATGTGCTGGCAAAGATCAAAAACGGAAATTTCAAAGAAAAAATCAGTGACTATAATGCCCATATCAGGGGATCTCTGGATTTGAAAAAGAGCGATAACTTCATAAATCTGAAGGCTGTCCTTGAGCGGTATGAAAAGGAGCGTCAGGATGATCCGGAGCGCGCGCAGAAACTGGCGGGCAGGCGTGGTTTATATGAGCAGGCTGTAAAGGAATATCTTGAGAACCGGCGGAAGAGAAACCGTATTCTGGAGATTAGTATACGTCACAATGCTGGACGACAGATGGTGCGCTACGTTGCGGCACAGCTTATGTTCCCCGGTATGAGTGATGAGGCGATTGCAGAGCGGACGAAAAACCTCTCCAGCAAAGACCGGGACACCCGGCATGCAGAATATGACAGGATCTTTGATCAGCTGATAAATCTGGATCTGACATGTTTGGAGCATCTGGATACGGACGAAAAACTGATTGCCAATACGGATGTCGTTTTGAAATGCGGAGAACTCGGGATGGAGGTATGCAATATCCTGGATGTTGCATTAAATGATCAGATGGAGATCCCGATGGAGCGGCGCGAGGAGATCTGGAAACGGTATAATTATCTGATCTCGCTGTCAGATCTGCTCAAGGCACGGCTGAATACAGTCGCAAAAGAGAGCTATGGGGAACTCACCTTGGAGGAAGAGCCAAAAACAGTGGAACAGGCGATAGAGATGATGGCTCAATACCAAAGTAAGGGTGATAAGAAAATGGAAACCTGGCTGACATTTATCATGACAACAATCACTCAGCGGGAGAATAGCAAGATCGATCTGAATGGATCACTGAATGAGCAATATAAGACCTATCAGCCGCCGGTAATGAAAGATAATCTGAAAAGATAGCATGGTTTGTCCCACTTTTGTCCGCGTTTGATTGCTATACTATATCACAGAGCCGGAAACGGTATCAGAAAACATGACAAGGAGGATAAGGTTATGACAAATGAAGAAAGCGCAGTATTTGGAGCATTAGCCATCGGAGGAGCAGTCGTAGCAGCGATCGTGATCGTAATGATCATCCTGTATATCGCGACATGCTTCGGATATGGCAGAATGTTAAAGAAAGCAGGTGATTCTGCATGGAAGGCATATGTGCCGTTCTACAATCTGTACATTTTTTACAAATTGTGCTGGCAGCCTAAGATGTTCTGGATCCTGCTCGTATTATCTATGATAGGCGGTGGCCTCAGCAATGTTAAGGATAATATCATCCTTTCTCTGATCAGCATCGTGCTCAATATCATCGCGATCGTGATCGAAGCAAAATTCTGCGGACGCATGGCTCGTGCATACGGCAGAAAGACCGGAACAGCGATCGGACTCTTCTTCCTGCCGACGATCTTCTCATGGATACTCGGACTCGGAAGCGCACAGTATACAGCACCTGAGGAAGTATAGTATACATAATACATAGAAGTGCAATAATCGTATCATGCGTTTTTTACAAAAGAGGTTTCTTACAAAAAGAAGCCTCTTTTTTTACGTTTTTGTCTATCTTTTGTCTGTGTTCTTATTGTACAATATAGCTGTTAAGCAATTATGATGAAACTATGAATATAGAAAGAATAGAGGAACCTATCATGACAATATTAGCGGTAGATGATGAGAAACTCGCGCTGGCATCCATTGTCGAACAGATCGGTCAGGTATTGCCGGATGCGCAGATCCTGTCCTTTCGCAAACCGACAGAAGCGCTGGAGGCAGTGAGAGAGCAGCCGTGTGAGATCGCTTTTCTGGATATCGAGATGCGCGAGATGGACGGCATCACGCTGGCCAAACGGATCAAGAGGCTGTATCCGCTGACCAACATCATCTTTACGACCGGTTACAGCGAGTACAGTACAGAGGCATTTTCATTGCATGCGAGCGGCTATCTGTTAAAGCCGGTCGAGACACAGCAGATCCGTGAAGAACTGGACAATCTGCGCCATCCGATCCGTCTGGAGACGGGAAAAAAGCTGCAGGCGCGTACATTTGGCAATTTTGAGGTATATGTGGGTGGAGAACCGTTGTCCTTCCGCTACAGCAAGACCAAGGAACTGTTCGCATATCTGATCGACCGTGAGGGCGCCGTATGCAGCAACAAGGAGCTGATGAGTGTGCTCTGGGAGAGCGATGAGCCGCATCAGTCCTATATCCAGAAGATCCGCAAGGATCTGCAGAATGTGCTGGAGGAGTCCGGCTGCGCGGAAGTATTTGTAAACAAATGGGGCGGCTGCGGGATCAATACCGATATGATCGATTGCGATTATTATGACTGGATTGCCGGTAAACCGTATGCGATCAATGCATACCGTGGGGAATACATGGCACAGTACAGTTGGGCAGAGCTCACGCATGGCAGCCTGGAATATGCGACCAGAAAGAATCTGGAGAGAGACAGGTAACACTTATTGATAAACCGGAGGCTGACGGATGGCTGGTAATTGGCAGGTACACGTTGCATTTGAGGTATGGGGAATGATCTTCTGCGTCATGGCAGCGGTGATCGGATATTTTGCATCGGAAAAAAAATACGGGAGACGGTTCTGGCTGATGGGACTTTTCCTGACACAGGCGCTGGAGCTGCTGTTTGATTCGCTGGCGTGGATCTTTCGCGGAAATGTGACGACACTCGGCTATTATATGGTGCGCATCAGCAATGCGGGAGCATTTGTCCTGAACAATCTGCTCATCGTGGTATCGATGGGCTATCTGTGTGCGCATATAAAAAAAGAGAAGGATCAGTGGCTGGGTCTGTGGATCGCATGCGTGATCGCGGCTGCGGGTATCGCATTGACGGTGATCACACAATTTTATCCGCTGTTATACCGGTTTGATGAGACCAATCATTATGTGCGTGCGGACTGGTTTTTCCTGTCCAGTGTCATAGCGTTGCTCGGACTCGTTGTGGAGTTCGTGGTGCTGACAAAATACCGCAGTTCGTTTGACAGACCCAAGCGGATCGTGCTGTATGTCTATCTCCTGATGCCGTTGCTGGCGTTGGCCTGGCAGACATTTTTCTACGGTATCTCGATGCTGCAGATCATGAGTACGGTCTCGCTCATGAGTCTGTTTATGGTGGATGCATTCCGCCAGACCAGACAGCTCATAGAGAAGGAACGAGAGCTGAGTGATATGAAGATACAGGTCGTGCTCTCGCAGATCAAGCCGCATTTTATGTACAACGTGCTCAATACGATCACCTATCTGTGTGATAAGGATGCAGCGCTGGCAAAACGCGCGCTCTATGATTTTTCGCGCTATCTGAGGGGCAATCTGGATTCACTCACGAGCCAGAATCTCGTTCCGCTGGACCGGGAACTCGATCTGGTGACGAGGTATCTGGCACTGGAGAAGCTGCGCATGGAGGATGAACTCAATATCATCTATGATATTAACGATAACGGATATATGCTGCCGCCGATGACACTGGAGCCGTTTGTGGAGAATGCAGTCTCACACGGACTGGCGAAGGCAGACGACGGCGGTACGCTGGCGATCCGGACGAGAGCCGGTGAGCAGGGACACGAGATCATCATAGAAGATGACGGTGTCGGTTTTGATCCGGACGGATACATGAACCGGACAGATGGGGATCATAAGAGTATCGGGATAGACAATGTGCGCAAACGGCTGGAGCGCATGTGTGGCGGTACGATACAGATCCGTTCACAGCGTGCACGTGGAACATCAGTGCTGATCACGATCCCGTATGAGCAGCATGAGAATGATTGACTTTATGACAGAGTTATGATGGAGATATGATAGAGACAGGGAGGTGTGATATATGACGATTCGCAAGGAGCGGTACGGTGATGTGATGGATGTCACATTAGAGGGACGTCTCGATGCGATAGCTGCGCAGTTGCTGGCAAATGAACTGGAGCCATCGTATCATGGACTGCATGAACTGAATCTGGATATCAGGGGACTGGAATATATCTCATCCGCAGGTCTGCGTGTCCTGCTCGAAGCATCGCGCCGGATGAACCTGCAGGGGTTCATGACCGTATCGCAGACGACCGAGCAGGTGCAGAATATACTGGATGCAACCGGTTTTACAAATCTGCTGATGATCGGATAAATCTAAATCGGAGAAGCATATCAGTCGCGATGTGCGATCATATGTATGATATACGGTATCAGTATGACCGGGATCGCCAGATAGGCCAGAAAACTATATGCCCGCTGGATCAGTGTCAGCAGTCCGAACTGTGCGATACCAAAATCGATCAGACAGCAGACGAGAGCGATCACGACTTCACGCGAGGTGATCCGGTGTCCGGCTCCGGCAGTACTGCTGACAGGAGATGTCTGATGCGCAGCTAAGCCGTCGGAGACACGTTTTACCATGGCAGCGACCATGTTGACAGCGGTCGATACCGCGCCGAGGATGATCAGCAGTGAGATGAGCGGTGTCAGGTAGCGGCTGCCGACACCTTTTTGTACCATGAGCAGCGTGGGAACACTGGCTGTAGCCATATCCGGATCGGAACATACGGTCATGATACCCAGACATACCATGGTCATCATGAGCGCATTGATGATCACACCCAGTCCCATACTTTTGACCGCATCGTCTGGCTGGTCAAAGGCCTTGGCATGCTGGACGAATACAGCGATGTTAGCCAGCTGGAACGTACCATATAAGAACGCAGAGTAGAGCGCCTGCCCGAAGGGCATGGGGCTCTTTGTCATCTGCTGCATCGTATTCTGGATCGACGGCCAGCCGTGGATGATGTTCGGAATATAGACGATCAGCAGCCCTGCAATGATACAGACCGACAATACGGATGCTACACGGCGTACCAGATCCGTGCCAAAGATCGCCACGACAAAGATGAATACTCCGATGATGCAGGTGCATAACAGATACGGCAGACCGGTCAGCGTGGACAGGGTCGCTCCACCTGTGGCAAATGCGACGGCAGGTGCGACGCACATGACGCAGATATACAGCAGCTCGAACAGATTGGAGAATACCGGTGCATATTTTCCGTAAAAAGCGTTGTTGCAGGAACGGTAGTCATATACCTCATGTCTGCGGGCAAAGCGCATACCGTAGGCAAAAAAGATACCGTTATAGAGCATAGCCAGTAAAGGCATGATCAGACACCAGATGCCATAGCGGACATAGTAGCTGTAGATCTGGGCGCCGGAGGCAAAACCGCCGCCGAAATGCGTGGTAAACCAGACAAAGGCGACACCGCATATCACAGATGATGTGCCGATGGCGGATGTGTGTCTGGAATCTGACTGTTTGGAACCTGACTGCTTCATTACTTTTTGGCCTCCCGTTCTGTTAATCTCTGCATAGCTTCTGCGAGCATCTCATGTGTTACGGTGTACGGATAGTGTCTGACATCGGACATCAGGGGAATCCGTTCCATGCTTTCGTTCCACTGTTCTTCGGTGATCTCGATCTGTGCGAGTGAGGTGGGCAGACCGATCTGCCTGTTCAGAAGATAGATTTTCTCAAATTCATCCCACTGATGGTCGACCAGCAGTGCCAGCAATACACCGAATCCAACGACTTCGCCGTGCAGGTGGCGTTCCTCGATGACCGGGTAGGAGGTCAGTGCATAGAAGATCGCATGTGCCAGACCGCTGTTATAGTCCGGGGTACTGTCTTTGGTCAGAAAGATCGATGCGATGCCGGTCGTGACTACGATCGCGAGAACGACCTGCTCCACGTCATACGTGCACAGCCCTTTTTTGTGATCTTCCCACGCTTTTACACCGTAGGTCAGCAGCGGATCACGGCACATGACGCTCAGTGCGACGCCGAGTGATGTGAAGTGCTCGAGCTGTTCATCGCGTGAGGAGATCATTGCCTCATAGTATTTGGCATAGGTATCGCCGATACCGGCCCACAGGTATTTGGCAGGAGCCTTGGCGATGATCTCTGTATCGATAAAGGCGTGCATGGCCGGGCGGACGAAAAAGTTGGGCTTTAAAAATGTGCCGTCCTCGTTGTACATGATCGATACGGACGTACATGCGGCACAGTTGGATGCGATCGTCGGGAAGGTAAATACCGGCTTGTCGTCTGTGATACACAGACATTTGACTGTGTCGAGTGCTTTGCCGCCACCGACACCGAATACCATATCTGCTTCGTGATAGATGGGCAGCTGACGCAGTTTCTCCACACCGGCATAGGTACAGTCGCTGCCATAGAGCAGGACACCGATGATCTCCAGATTTGTCTGTTCCACATAGCTTCTTATTTTAGTCTCAGCAGCTGCCAGCGCACGTTTACCGCCGATCAGAAGAACGGTTT
This sequence comes from bacterium, assembly GCA_050872965.1. Lineage (GTDB taxonomy): Bacteria > Bacillota > Clostridia > Lachnospirales > Lachnospiraceae > W0P33-017. Next base: position 15,384 of record JBNMHW010000050.1, read on the forward strand.
TTCCGTAGGATTCGCATACGGGACCAATCTTGTCATAGATGTGATCGCCGATGGAATAGCTGGGCAGATGTACTTCATAATTTTCCAGTTTCATAGTAGACTCCTTGTTATTTATTTAATATAGGGGCTGGCTGTGAATGCAGCAGATCCCGGTCAGATTGCTCCAATTGCTTGGGCGGTGCCTCGCTGTCTCTTCAGCTTGGGCTCGATGTGTCCTTCGGTTCCCTCGCACACATAGCCTGCAGCTTTCAGTTATGACGTGAGATACATTATCGATTCGCTCGCGCTTCGCCGGGCAAACGTCGCAACTGACGAGATCTCCTGCATCCGCAGCCGCCAGCCCTGCGCTATACAGAACATCAGCAGCGCGAGCAAGGCATTGTCTGATTTTGCTGCCTTTGCACGATGGAGATGAGACTCCAAATTGTGGAAGCCTTTGCTGACACAATTTTGTTTTGAGGAGGCTCAGCGGAATGGGTCGTGCAATAAAGCAAAAGTCAGACTGCTTGCGGGAGCTGCGTCTGTGTGAGAACGTGTAAGTGCAACCGGAGCAATCTGATCGGGATACTGCTGTGAAAGCAGCCACCAGCCTCAATGATCCGTACATGATTATACAGGATGTCTGCATGTAAATACAATTAATTTTATTATCTTTTGTCTTCCTTTTGTCTGTGTTTTTATTGTACAATAGAATTGTTGAACAGATCCGGCAGAAATGTGGATGAAGATTGTCCCGGATCAGGAGAGGATTAGGTGTGTCATATGAAAAATTATAAGAAAAATATTAATAAGAATATGAAAAAGGCAATCATCAGTCTGGGGCTGATGATCAGTCTGCTGGGAATGACCGTCATGTCCGGTAGACAGGTATACGCAGCAGAACAGACGGGGAAGACACTGGTCAGACCGGGCAAGGATAATGAGACACTGCCGAAAAAGAACCCGGATGACGAGATCTACGGTCTGCCCGGCCTGGATACCGATGAGCAAAAGGATTATCATACACTGCAGCTGCGCATGACCAAGTCAGAACAAAACGAGATCCGTCTCACGTGGAATTATATGAGTGATGCCGCCGGATATGAGCTCTACGGAGCGCGCTGCAATACCGGATCCAAGCGTTATAAGGTCGCTTTGATCACGGATCTGGAGGATCCGGTAATGACTTCATGGATGTGTCTGGGACTGAAGGCGGACACGTATTATAAATTTGTCATACGCGCCTATCAGAAAAAGGATGGCGTCAAGACCTATATCGCGCGCTCGGTATGTACGCATGTGCCTACTGCCGGAGAAAAGTATGGCACGATACAGGCAGTGAGCGTACCGGATGCGAAGGTACAGATGGCTGTCGGCGGCTCGCACACGATCAAGGCAACAGTGGGAGCGGATGAGCGGAAACTGCTCCGCCATATCGGGATGCGATACGAGTCGACGAATCCGGATGCCGTGACAGTCGATGAGAATGGGAAACTGCATGCCGTGAAAAAAGGCCGCGCAAAGGTCTATGTGTATGCACCCAATGGAGTGTATGCGACGGTCGCTGTGACTGTCAGGTAGTGGTTGCGTGGCTTCCGGATACCGCCGGAGCTGTCTGATGCATTGATTCGATTTTTTCATACGAATTCGGATAAGTGTCCGTCTTTTGTCCGTATTTTGGGTATATAATTACAAAAGTAAATGCACGGGCCGGTAATCAGCAGCCCGTAGTTTTTATTTGCGTAAGGAGGATATTGTAATTATGAGAGGAAAGAAACTGATTTTAGCATTAACTGCTGCGATGTGTCTGACAGGATGCGGAGCAGCAGGGCAGGCTGAGGTAGTTCAGCCGCAGCCCGCAGCCTTCACGGACAAAGCAAGTGATGAGATGCCGGATGGTACTTATGATGTATCCTTTACCAGCGATGATCTGCAGAAAAAGGATGACGGATATGTGCTGACCATGGAATTCTACAACTATGACAGCTATTCTAAGGAAGATGCACTGGCATTGAAAGAGGGCAGCGTCATCAATATCACAGTCAATGAGGTTGTAGACGGTACATTCAAGGCAGAGCGCAAGGATCTGACGATCGATTCCATCGAGACATCCGAAAACGATAACGGCGATGTGGATATGATCACGATCAATGGCGGCATTGAAAATGGCGGTGTAGAACTGTATCTGGATCTGGATTTTGATGTATTCGTCAATCGTGCCATGGATGATCACCCGGTCTTCTATTCAATCGGAACCGGTACGATCCCGGTATCTACGGATATGACGTTCCAGGACTGCTATGATGCCGATACGCTTCCGGACGGAGTGGTCACATATTATGACGATCTGCCGGACAGCCTGGTGGATGCGGAGCAGCAGGGCGGCTTTAATAACATAGCGATGCAGGCAGTGATCCGTGACGGAGAGATCGTACAGCTGATCCGCAACTGGATTCCGTAAGAGCAGGCGGACAGATGAGCATGGGGTTTCGGAAATTTTCAGGTTTTCGGAACCTCTTTTGTCTAGGCGATTGTCTGACCATCGATAGATCTATAGAATCGATAGAAAGAAAAGGAGAAAAAATATGTCAATGTCGCAGGTAAGAAAAGAACAGCAGGACCAGCCACAGCCCCAGATGCAAAGTCAGATGCAGGAGCAGAGACAGCAGGATATGTCACAGGCTTTGCAGCAGATGCCGCAGCAGCAGGAGATGTTACAGGCACTGCAGCAGATGCCGGGACAGCAGATCGACCAGCATGTACTGATCCCGGGAGCAATGACCATGCATGTTCAGGCAAAGGATACGCTCCGGATGGAAGCGCTTCAGGGACGCTGCATAGCCAGGCTGTTGTTAGAGCAGAACACAGGCAAAGACAGCGATGCCATGAAAAATGCCAAGGACAGTGTCAGCGAGCTGGAGAGACTGTTAGAACAGTCGCCCGAGCAGGAGAATATAGCGTCATACCTTGATTCACTGGATGCGGCCTATCTGGCGGCGATCTCTCATTGCCGCTATTACTGCGAACATAGAAATCCTTCATTTGAGACAGGTATCCAGCGTAAAAAAGCGGTCTCCGATGAACTGGAATCACTCCTTAGGGAAAAAGCACAGATGGACGTCGCCAGACAGCTCGTAAAGGATGGCAAATTTGATATCACCGACAAGAATGGCCGGGATCTGTTAGATGCTGCCCAGAAGACCATGTCACAGCAGGCCGGACAGGCAGAGGCAGAGCAGCAGCCGGTACAGGAAGATCCGATGCAGAAGCTGAGTTTTGCGGATTTTGCGCGCATGATGGGTACATACAACAGAGGTCAGATCGAGTTCGACGGCAAAGGGCTGCAGATGATCAACAATGGTAAGTTCTCCATGTCAAAGGGTGTGGCATCCACACGCAATTATGATCTGGCACAGTATTTCAAATCGCTGGTCACACAGGAACTGGAGCGGGCACAGGTACCCGTGGATGATATCCTGAGACAACAGAGGTATGTGGCACATCTGCTTGGCCTTTCAGAAGGTCAGTCTGAGATCCGGCCGATCTCACGTGAGGCAGTTGCACAGATTGTCCGTATGGTCAATGATTATACATCTGTTGTAGACCAGACACTGCGCAAAGGCCGTAAGGCATTGCCGGAAGATCACAGACTGGCGGAGGAGATCGATGAGAGGCTGTCCTCAGATGCACCGGATGAGCATGAGACACGCACGCAGGAGGAACATGAGAAGATACTGCGCTCACAGGTAACGGATATTATGAAAGAGGCAAAGGCGCAGGGCATCCGTCTGCCGGAATTATCAAAACACCAGATGGATAATCTGGTCAAGGGCAATATCAACATGGTGCGCACGAAGGCTTTCCAATATATGCATAACATCTTTGAACGTATGTGCAACATGAATGGCGGACGGATCATGGAGTTTAGCAGGCTTGCCGGAGATGAGAAGCTGCTGAACCGCATCATGGCGCTTACGATCGCAAAGATCAGTGCGGTCTCTGATGCCGGAGTGGATGTCGCAGAGCATGAACTGAGCGTGCAGATCACAGAGGCAGCCTTTCAATACGGCGATGAAAAAAATAAATTACGAGAAGCCTATGACAAGTCTGACGTGCGTATGTTCAGTACGAAGGGTGACGACGGCCTCGAAGCATGTGTGGAGCGTACGTATCCTGCGGTGAAAGAGTGGAAGGGCGCACAGGTGCGTGTAAAGAAAGGCATGGATGGTCTGGCAGACTTGAGCCGCAGCCTGAAAAGTCTCCATGATATGAGAGAAAAAGCATTCGGCGAAGGCCTGACACCGGAGGAGGCAGATACACTCCGCACGCTCGGTACGCATATCCAGAATCTGATCACCGGACAGGAGCAGGATGCCCCTTCGATGGAGGATATGGAATTCGTATCAAAGCAGCTGAATGGCACGCGTTATCAGGAGGGCTTTGAATATGTAAAACAGCTTCAGAAAGGTTTTTCTTTTGCAGCCGCAGCAGAGCAGATCGCCGCTGCGACAACGTATCGGGAAGCAGATGCAGAGGTGCAGAAGCTTCGCGAGCCGTACGAAAAACAGGATCAGGAACCGGATGGCGCAGTGCAGCCGCTGCAGGCGGCTGAGGCAGAGCAGCTGCTGGGCAATCTGACCGGACAGGAACGATCCGTGGCAGAGGTTCTGTTGATGACCAAAAGACCGTCCGGCATTGTAAAAGAGAATGGGGACGGGATCAGCAGGGATCTGGTAAAACTGCGCTATGCGCTGAACTGCTTTACCGGCGGCATCGCGCATACAGAGAATCTGACGGTGGCAGGTGTCAATGTGCGTCTGACGCAGAAGCAGAGCGGCGCATTTGAGATGCAGATAGGCAGACAGAAGATCCGTACACCGTATTCACCGGAGCTGATCGCAGCGAAAATGGATTCGGATATCAGTATGAATGTAGATACCTATGGAGATCAGGCGACCGGAGAGGTATTATCCGATGCGATCAGCAGCGTAGAGCAGAATCTGGGTGAGCAGAAAGCGGCGATGAACCGTACGCTGTTTGTGAATGTATTATGTCAGAAGACCAATCTGCCGGCAGCCAGATTCAACAATGTACCACCCGCAAGGCTTGCCGAGATGACAAAACAGCTCCTGGCCGGCTCTACCACTGTCACGGCTGTGACAGCAGAACTTCAGAAACTGAGCGAAGATAAGAAGAATCAGCTCAATGAGCAGGATACACTGGATATGTTGCGCATTCTGGAAGAAAAGGAAAAATTAAAGCAGGAGAAGAGGGTCATCTTCCGTCCGCAGGAAGAGAAACAGAAAGAAGAAAAGCCGGATGAAGCCAAATGGACCAAGGATGAGGAAGAACTGAAGGATTTTGTCGCAGATCTGATCTTTTCCAAGGAGACATGGAAGACGGATACCGATCGCAGGGCGCCTGCAGACCGCATGAAGGAACTGATCAGGCCACACTCCTATCTGTTGGCAAAGATCATCTA
>JBNMHW010000051.1:0-20817 GCA_050872965.1 bacterium
AACTCTTCGTTCCAAGCCTGGATGTTTAATACCTTTCCTTCGTCTGCTGCGGGCTCTGCATCTGCGGTATCGTCTGCTGCAGGCTCCTCTGCGTCTGCGCTGTCATCTGCTGCAGGCTCCTCTGTCTGAGTGTCATCTGCTGCAGGTGCATCTGCCTTGCTTCCGCAACCTGCTAACATGGTTGCAACCATTGTAGTTGCCAGTAATGCGCTGATTACTTTCTTTTTCATATTCTTTTTCCTCCCTTAAAGAATGATCGTTTAAAAAGTTACTTGTTATATATTGATATTTGATTCCGTTATCCGGTCAAATATAAATACCGTTGTTATTGTTCCGGTCATGCCTTCGGATTGATATCCGCTACCGAATGTCCTTCGTACACCTCGCCTCCGACTGAGATCGGCTGGATCAGTGTGGATTTCGGTTCCTCGATCAGACTGATCAGGTTCTCTGCTGCCTCGCGTCCGATCTTCTCTGTGTCCTGTTTCAAGGTTGTCAGCTTCGGTTCGATATGTCTCGCGATCCGGATGCCGTCATAACCGGCTACCGAGATATCTTCCGGAATGCGAAGCCCGCGGGCCTTGATCGCGTTGATGCCGCCAAAGCTGGCGAAATCATCCGGATATAAGATACAGGTCGGTGGATCGGGCAGATCCAGTAGTTCTTCTGTCTTTTTGTAGGCCTGCCTCGTATCTCTGTACTCGGCCTCCTTGACATATTCATCAGGTACTTCGATTCCCAGTTCCTTGGTCGTCCGGTAAAAGGATGACAGGCGGTTCTGTGTAACCGATGAATCCGCTCCGTGAATGTATGCGATCTTGCGATGTCCTTTTTCATATATATAAGTGACAAGCTGTCTCATTCCATCCACATTGTCGGAAACGATTGCGATCCGGTTATTAAACAGATGGTCGATCATGACGACCGGCACATCGCTTCGGATCAGTTCAACGACTTCGGGATCATTAAAATCGATACAGGCGATCACCACTCCATCGAAGCCTCTGTGCTTTGCATGTTCTAAATATGACATTCTGTTTTTTCCTTTTTTGGAACAGTTGATAAATGTGATGTCATATCCGTGCTTTTCAGCAGTCCGCTTGAAACTGTCGAGAACAAAGGAGAAATAATCGTGTGTCAGTCCGCTCATCGCTCCGTCTACAAATAAGACTCCCAGGTTGTTCGTCCGGTTTGTCTTTAACGCCTGTGCTGCGGAGTTGGGAAAGTATCCCATGTCCTTTGCGGTCTGTCTGACGAGTTCCTTTGTCTTTGCACTGATGTCTCTGTGATCGTTCAGTGCTTTGCTAACGGTCGCTACAGATACTCCACAAACCACTGAAATATCTTTCATAGATACCATAACCGTTAACCTCCTCCTTCTCGAAGCGTTTGCTGTGTTTTCGTTTCTCGAAATCACTTAATCGTTTTCGTGATGTTATAGTACAACGGTTTTCACATTTTTGCAAGTAGTTTTCTGGATTTTTTATGCAAAATGCCTATATTTGTGAAAGTTTTACAGTTTTGCGACCCTGTTTTTGATGATTTCCCACAAACATCATTTGATTTTCGCCGTAATATCTTGACTTTTACTTAATCGTTTTCTATACTATCCACATATCATGTTTATCTTTATATAGAAAACATGAAACTCACAATCATACTTAGGTAGTTGCGAAACTATTTGTTGAAACCGGGTGTACGGCTGCGATTGCAGAGGTATTTTATGAGGACGCAGCTCCCGCAAGCAGTCTGGCTTTTGCTTTGTTGCACGGATCATTCCGATGAGCCTCCGAAAAACAAAATTGTGTCAGCAAAAGCTTCCACAATTTGGAGTCTCATCTCCATCGTGCAAAGGCAGCAAAATCAGACAATGCCTTGCTCGCGCTGCTGTCTATGCCACCTGCAAGTTTACATCTGCATACCATGATCTACATAATGAAAGTATTTCGCAAACATTCGGTGGCGCAGGGCTGACGACTGTGGTTCTGGTAGATCTCATCAGTTGCGACTTTGATCCGGCGAAGTGCGAGGCACCGCCGGACAACGGAGTAACCTGATTGAGATACTACCGGAATCGCAGTCAGGCAGCCCGCATTCACAGAACTTGGATGCGCTCGCATATATAAGTTTTACACAAAATAGTTTCGCAACTACCTAAAATATATTAAGTAAAGGAGATGTGTTATGAAATTCGGATATTTTGATGATGCGCACAAAGAGTACGTGATCACAACACCCAAGACTCCGCTTCCCTGGATCAATTATCTGGGCTGCAACGAGTTCTTCTCATTGATTTCCAACACCTGCGGCGGTTATACCTTCTATAAAGATGCCAAACTGCTTCGCCTCACACGTTATCGTTATAATAATGTACCGGGCGATATCAACGGCAAATACTTCTATATCAAAGACGGTGATACCGTATGGAACCCCGGCTGGAAACCGACACAGACCGACCTCGACAGCTATGAATGCCGTCACGGTATCGGATACAGCCGTTTTACCGGTTCAAAAGATCAGGTAGAGGCTTCTGTCCTGACATTCGTTCCGATGAACGACAACTGCGAGATCAGCCAGTTAAAGATCACAAACAACAGCGCTGTAACGAAAAATTTAAGTATTTTCTCATATGTAGAATGGTGTCTGTGGAATGCAGACGATGACATGAAGAACTTCCAGCGTAACTTAAGCATCGGTGAAGTAGAAGTCATCGGTTCCACGATCTATCACAAGACCGAGTACCGTGAGCGCCGCAATCACTATGCGGTATATTCTGTAAACAGCCCCGTCGACGGTTTTGATACGAGCCGTGATGAGTTCCTTGGTGCATACCGCGGAGCAGATGATCCGATCGCTGTCGCTGAGGACGCATGCCGTAACTCGATCGCCAGCGGATGGTCTCCGATCGCTTCTCATCAGATCCGCATCACACTCGCTCCCGGAGAGACGAAGTCCTTTGTATTCGTACTCGGATATGTAGAAAATCCCGAGGATGACAAGTGGGAAAAGCCCGGCGTGATCAACAAGAAACCGGCGAATGCAATGCTCGCCAAATATCAGACTGATGCAGATGTGGAGAAAGCATATACTGAGCTGTGCAACTACTGGGATGCCCTGCTTTCTAAATATCACGTTGTATCCGAAAACGATAAAGTAAACCGTATGGTAAATATCTGGAATCAGTACCAGTGCATGGTGACATTCAACATGTCCCGTTCTGCTTCTTACTATGAATCCGGTATCGGACGCGGCATGGGATTCCGCGATTCCTGCCAGGATCTGCTCGGTTTCGTGCATCTGATCCCCGACCGTGCGCGTGAGCGTATCATCGATATCGCTTCGACACAGTTCCAGGACGGCAGTGCTTATCATCAATACCAGCCTCTGACTAAGAAGGGCAACTCCGACATCGGAAGCGGCTTCAACGATGATCCGCTGTGGCTGATCGCCGGAACGAGCGCCTATGTACGTGAGACCGGAGATACCACGATCCTGACCGAACAGGTACCGTTTGACAACGATATGTCCGTAGCTCAGCCACTGATGGAGCATCTGAAGCGCTCCTTTGATTACATCGTAAACCATAAAGGTCCTCATGACCTGCCGTTGATCGGCCGTGCTGACTGGAATGACTGTCTGAACTTAAACTGCTTCTCCGAGCATCCGGGCGAATCCTTCCAGACGTTTGGTCCGAGCGAGGGACCTGTCGCAGAGTCTGTATTTATTGCCGGTATGTTCGTGAAATACGGCGAGGAATACGCACAGTTGTGCGAGCTGCAGGGTGATGATGCCGAAGCCGCACGCGCACGTGCAGAAGTACAGAAAATGTATGATGCGATCTTAAAAGACGGCTGGGACGGCGACTGGTTTGTCCGTGCATATGATGCATACAGCCACAAAGTAGGTTCTAAGGAATGCGAGGAAGGCCAGATCTATATCGAGCCCCAGGGCTTCTGTGTACTGGCCGGTGTCGGTGTCAAAGAAGGGCTCGCGAAGAAAGCTCTGGATTCCGTCAAGGAGAAGCTGGACACCAAATACGGCGTCATGATCCTCCAGCCTGCTTATACAAAATATCACCTAGAGCTCGGCGAAGTATCTTCTTACCCGCCGGGATACAAAGAGAATGCCGGTATTTTCTGTCACAACAACCCGTGGGTATCCTGTGCAGAGACCGTGATCGGCCGCGGTGACCGCGCATTTGAGATCTACCGCAAGACCTGCCCCGCATATGTGGAGGAGATCTCAGAGATCCACCGTACCGAGCCGTACGTATACTCTCAGATGGTCGCAGGTGCAGATGCCAAGTTCCACGGTGAGGCTAAGAACAGCTGGCTGACCGGAACTGCTGCATGGACATTTGTCAATATCTCGCAGTACATCTTAGGTCTGTATCCGACACACAAGGGTCTGTCCATTGATCCGTGTGTTCCGAAGGATTTTGGTGACTTTACACTGACCAGAACCTTCCGTGAAGGCGCTTATGAGATCCATGTGTCCAACCCGGATAACGTGGAAAAAGGTATCAAGAGCATTACCGTTGACGGCAAGCCAGTAGACGGATGTGTGATCCCTTACGAAAAAGGCAAGACAAATTATCACGTAGAAGTTGTGATGGGTTAATTCGCATCCTAAGCATAGAAAAAGGAGTTCCGCTCGGGACTCCTTTTTCTTGTCTCGCAATGCATAATCGCTCATTTTCACCCGGGCTGTCTGATTTTGCTGCCTTTGCACGATGGAGATGAGACTCCAAATTGTGGAAGCCTTTGCTGACACAATTTTGTTTTTTGGAGGCTCAGCGGAATGATCCGTGCAATAAAGCAAAAGCCAGACTGCTTGCGGGAGCTGCGTTATGATGAGACATGCGCTCGCATGACCAAGAATCATAGCATAAATCGTTTCGCAATCACCCGGCACCTTTTATTCTGGCAGTTCGACATGCGGCAGATTCCACTCAAAATGCGCCGCCAGCACACGCAGCAATACAACGAGCAGCATGCTCGCGATCGCTGCAAATCCGCGGTATCCGGTCTTTTGCAGCAGCAGATACGCACATGCACCGGCGATCGATGCAGTCGCGTAGACATGCTTGCGAAAGATATACGGCACATTCCCGGCAAATATATCGCGCAGCAAGCCCCCGCCGACACCTGTGATCACGCCCACAAACAGCAGGATCGCCGTGCCCTCATAATCCGTCTGCGCCTGCACACCCTGGATGCCGAGCACCGTGAACGCGCCCAATCCAAACGCATCTGAGAGTAGCAGCGCCTGATTCCACAGCGCACTGTGCAGACTCGTCTTCTTTGCCGATACGATCATTCCTATCACAAATGCAACAAACGCTGTTGCCAGCGCCAGCAATGCATTCGTCGGATCCTGAAACGACGCGGGCGGCAGATGCCCGATGATCATATCCCGAACGATTCCGCCGCCCACTGCAGTGACCAGACCCAGTACCAGCACACCCAGCAGATCCATCTTCTTTTTCATTGCCTCGATCGCACCGGAGATGGAAAATGCTATGGTGCCCAGTATTTCCATAAAAAACATAATGTCTGTCATATACTACCTGTTATAATTTAAATTTACTCGTCTGCTCATTGAGCTCCGTGCTCAGATTTGAAAGGATCTCTGTCTCATCCTTGCAACGGTCGATGTTGTCTGTCAGCGTGTTCATGCTCGCACTGGTCTCCTGCGTAGATGCCGCATTCTCCTCTGCAATCGCTGCAAGTTGTTCAATCACGCTGCTCACACCATTCTTCAGATCATTGATAGAATTCGTCTGATCAAAAATCTCACGGGAAGCCGTAGATACAGATTCGATCTCATGTTTAAGCTCATCAAAAGAAGTCTTCGTCTTGTCCAGACGCTCTGCCTGTACCTGTGAAGTCTCGCTCAGATCACGCATCTTCGATACGCCGTCCTCAGAATTGCTGATCAACTCATGCACAATCGCCTCGATCTGCTCTGCACTGCCCGCAGAATCCTCTGCGAGCTTGCGGATCTGCTCTGCAACGACTGCAAAACCGCGTCCGCTCTCACCTGCGCGTGCCGCTTCGATCGATGCGTTGAGTGACAGCAGGTTGGTCTGTGATGCGATATCCTGAATCGCCACAACCGCCTCGTTGATCTTCTCCGCAGACTGGTTCGTACGGTCGGTCTGTTCTGTCACGACGCCGATCGTCTCTGCTGTCCAGCTATTGATCTTCGCCAGCTCGTCCAGCATCTGTGAAGACTCCGTAGCCAGATCATTCATACGCTCAATCGATGTTTCCAGTATGTTCACATTTGAAGTATTTGATTCAATCGCGCTGCCGATGCTCTGGATATGCTCACCTGCAGTCGTTGTCTCCTGTGCCTGTGAGGTACTGCCGGTCGCGATCTCCTCAACGGCAATATTGACATTGCCGACTGTCTCCACGATCTCGCTAAATCCCTGAATAAACTGCACATTGCTCTGTGAGAGCTTATTTCCCTGATTTATGATCGCACCTACGATGTCACGCAGCTCTTTGTTCAGGTTGTTGATCGCCTTTGCGATCAGCCCGATCTCATCCTTGCGCTTTGTAAGAAGCTGTTCCTCTTCGCTCTGTGTCAGATCCAATGCCGCTACCCGGTCTACGACTCCGCTCAGCGTATGTAACGGTCTCACCAGACGTCTGATGAGCAGTGTTCCGATCGCCGTGAATACGACGAGTATCGCTACCAGCATGCCGATCAGTGTATTTCTCGTCTGTGACACTGCCGCAAACGCATCCGATTCATCCGTGCTGACAACCAAAATATAGGAACCCTGCGGATTGATATAATAAGCTGCATACTTTGTCGCACCCTTAAATACATACTCTGTACATGCGGGATCTGCGATCTGTCCGTTTTTCAGATCTGCGACCAGTCCGGTCACGACTTCATTCTCGACCGGCGATCCGATCTTGTCCGCTGTCGGATGATACAGCATCGTTCCATCAGCCGATACGAGGTACGCATAACTGCTCTCCATACCCTCTACCTTGACTTCCGATAAAATCTGGCTCAGTGTATCGGGATCCGACAATACCTCTTCACCCTTTGCCGCAATGACCGTATCCATAATCTGTCCGTTATCCTCTGCCGAAGACAGCATGTAATTCTGTACAAGCGTCCGGATCTGTTTCTGAGTCTGTGTAATCGACACGCCCAGCGGTACGACTGCCGTGAGTACAATGCCAGACACAAACAGCGCCAGCAACCGAAACATCATCGAATGCACAAATTTTACTTTTTTCTTCTGCATGATTCTTTGATACCTCCGTACATTTATATTTAACAATATTTTACCACAACCCCTATATCCAGTCTAGGAGAAATGTACAAAATACACAGGCAAAATCCCATTTTTACGAATGAATCGCATAAAAAACAGCCGCACCATGTGCCGGGAGCAGGATCTCCAGTCTGCCCTCCTTCACCTGATAGCGGATCGGTGCAAAGGAATATCCCTCGTCCGAGGTGATCATCAGCCGGTTCATCTCACAGTTTTGTGTCAGCCCTGCCGCCCACACAGACTGTCTGACACGTTTCGGACTGTCATCGTTGTTCACCAGCACGACAAACTGCTCCTCCCGGTTGAATCTGCCATACGCCAGATACTGATGTGCGCCATCGAGCAGTTTGAGTGACCCAGTGCGCAGCGCCGGGTGCGCGCGGTGCAGAGCGATCATCTCCTTGTGAAAACGGATCAGATCCTCATCCGGATCATCCCACGGATAGGTTCTGCGGTTGTCCGGATCGGTAAATCCGCATACACCTGCTTCATCGCCATAATACAGTGTCGGCGCGCCCGGCCATGTCATGAGCATCACAACCGCTTCGCGCATAATGGGCTTGCTGACGCCCTCCTGCGCCGCATGTGCCCCCAGCCGGTCTACACGCCCTACCTTGTGATTTGTTCTCGTCAGGAAACGCGAATGGTCATGGTTGGACAACTGGTTCATCGCACACTGCAGGGACGGCGTCAGGAAATTCGCCATATAATGGCGCATCGCTCCTTCAAAATTAGCGGCATTTCCAAGCTGTGACTGCTCATAGCCGTCGGAATGTTTTTCCATACCGGTCAAAAACCAGGTGACAGGCTCCATAAATGCGCTGTAATTCATGATCGTATCCCACTGGTCGCCCTGCAGCCAGTTCGTGGCATCTCCATAATGCTCCGCGAGGATAACGGCATTGGGATTGGCATCCTTGACCACACGCCTGAAATCACGCCAGAAACGGTGATTGAACTCCTCACTGTGCCCCAGATCCGCAGCTACATCCAGACGCCAGCCGTCGGCATTGTACGGCGGCGATACCCACTTTTTACCGATATCCAGAATATACTCATAGAGCTGTGTCGAATCGTCATAATTGAGCTTGGGCAGCGTATCGTGTCCCCACCAGCCCTCATACGTCGTATTATAGGGCCATGCATTCTGATCCTGAAAACGGAAATATCCGCGGTAATGACTATCCTTATCTATATAGGCTCCCTTTTCATACATCGGATTCTGACGGTAGATCTCCTCCCGGTCCATCCATTTGTGGAACGAACCGCAGTGATTGAACACACCGTCCAAAATGACACGGATCCCGCGTGCATGCGCTTCTTCTACCAGCCTGATAAACAGTTCATTGCTCGCCTCCAGATTCTCTCTGGCGCTCACGCGCTGCTGATATTTCGTTGCCTTGCGGTTGTCCCGGTCACCGGTGGCTAAGCACTCGCCGCCATCCTTCACAATCCTGCCGTAATGCGGATCGATGTAGTCATAGTCCTGACTGTCGTATTTATGATTGGAAGGGGATACAAATAACGGATTGAAATAGATCGCCTCGATACCCAGATCCTGCAGATAATCCAGCTTCCGGCGCACGCCCTCGAGATCGCCGCCGTAAAACTCTGCCACCGAAAACGCGGACGGCGTCTGATTCCAGTCCTTCATTTTGCGGCTTCCATGACGAATATAGAAATATTCATTATCCTCCACATCATTCGTCGGATCACCGTTGTAAAAACGGTCGACCAGAATCTGATACATGACTGCGCCCTTTGCCCAGTCCGGCGTATGAAATCCGGGCTGAATACAGAACTCATACTGTGTGCGGTGCTCCGTCGTCACGCCACAGCGGTCATAAAAACAATGGATCAGTCCGGTGCAGACTTCAAAATAATAACAGAACCGCTCTGTTCCCAGCGGGATCATCACGCTGAAATAGTCAAACTCATCCTCCGTCTCTGTCTTTCGCATGGCATAGCGCTGCGCGCCGCTATGCAGCCAGACGATATCGACATTGTTGATCGCGGCCCGAAACCGGATGATCACCGTCTGCCCCGCCTCCGGCTCTGCCGGGATACGATAGTCTGCTGTTCCGTCCGAAAACAGGCCGTTTTTCTTCAACACCGGACGCATCTGCATCATATACTGCATTTTCCGGTTCATATCATAAGCTGAATATTCTCTCATCTATTTTCTCCATTTCTGCGTAAAAGTAAAAAAGACAGGACTTTCGTCACTGTCTTTTTAGGAGAAGGTATTTTTACTATGGGGTGTAGCAAAAACCATATAATGTATTGGGGGGTTTTTACAGTCATTATAATAGCATGGATCATACCTAAAGTGTGCACAAACATCACAAAATTCCACATTTCTTTTTGTGCATTTTCACGTAATTTTGCTCTTTATTCCGCTAAATTCCCTCTCCATTTTGCACAAAGCAACACAAAACATCAGTAAAAATGTTGTTTTTTGCCTGTTTTATGACTGAAACAGCGCTTCAAATTCATCTCTTGTGATCTTTTCTTTCTGAATCAAAAGCTGCGCGCAACGGTCAAGCACATCCCGATGCTCTAATATGATCTCTTTTGCCTTCGCATAGCTCTCATCAATGATACGCTTGATCTCCTCATCGATCGCCCCGGCAACACCCTCGCCATAGCCGCGCTTGTGTGCCAGATCACGTCCGATAAAGACTTCGTCCTCATCATTGTCATAGTTGATCAGTCCCACTCGCTCAGACATACCGTATTTGGTGACCATCGCCTTGGCCATTGCGGTCGCCTGCTTGATATCCTGTGACGCTCCGGTCGTGATGTCGTCAAAGACGAGTTCCTCTGCCACTCTGCCTCCGAGATCCACGATGATCTCCTGCAGCATCTTCTTTTTCGATAAGAACATCTCATCCTTTTCCGGCAGCGGCATCGTATAACCCGCAGCGCCGCTTCCGGTCGGAATGATCGATACGGTATAGACCGGGCCGACATCCGGCAGCACATGGAAAAGGATCGCATGACCTGCTTCATGGAATGCCGTGATCCGCTTTTCTTCCTCTGAAATGATCTTGCTATGCTTCTCAGGACCGATACCTACCTTGACGAATGCCTGCTTGATATCGTCCTGTATCAGATAAGGGCGGCTCTGCTTCGCCGCAAGGATTGCCGCTTCATTTAACAGGTTCTCCAGATCGGCTCCGGTAAAGCCCGCGGTCGTCTGTGCGATCTGCTCCAGATCCACATCTTCCGCCAGCGGCTTATTCTTGGCATGCACTTTTAAGATCTCGCTTCTGCCTGCCACATCCGGTCTGCCAACCGTCACCTTCCGGTCAAAACGTCCCGGACGCATGATCGCAGGATCGAGAATGTCCACACGGTTGGTCGCTGCCATGACGATAATTCCCTCATTGACACCGAATCCATCCATCTCTACCAGCAACTGGTTCAAGGTCTGTTCGCGTTCGTCGTGACCGCCGCCCATGCCTGTGCCACGCCTTCTGGCTACTGCATCGATCTCATCGATAAATACGATACACGGTGCGTTGCGCTTGGCATCTTCAAACAGGTCGCGGACACGCGATGCTCCGACACCGACAAACATCTCTACAAAATCGGAACCCGAGATGCTGAAGAAAGGCACACCTGCCTCACCTGCCACCGCCTTGGCGAGCAGTGTCTTTCCGGTTCCGGGAGGACCTACAAGCAGCACTCCTTTTGGAATACGCGCACCGAGCTTTGTATATTTTTCGGGTGCACGCAGGAAATCTACGAGCTCTTCGAGTTCTTCCTTTTCCTCCTTCAGTCCCGCCACGCTGTCAAAACCGATCTTCTTATCGCCGGCATTGGTCATCCGCGCGCGGCTTTTGCCAAAGTTCATCATCTGCGCATTGCCACCGCCGCCAGCCTGATTGTTCATGATCGTAAACAGGATAAACATTGCCGCAAATACGAGTAACAGCGGCAGCAGTGATGTCAGCCAGCTCTCCGCCGGCACTTTGCGTGTCACATAGTTTGTAAAATGATATTCATCCATCAGGTCAATGACATGCTGTGTATCAAACACGTAGAATGTCTTCTGCGTGGAATCAGACAATGTCACTTCGACGCTTCCGGTCGGCACATCCCTGGCGGGCGACACGTCCACCGCCGCTACCTTCGCGTCCTTCAGATCCCGTTCAAACAGGGATTCATTATAGTCACTGGTCGAGCCGCTGCCCGTTCCGAATGCAAACCACAGCAGGATCACTCCCATGATCAGCACGAAATAGAGCACCGCTCCCCGATAATTTCGTTTCAAAGTAAACCTCCTCTACTCCTCATCAAATTCTATCACACCGATATAGGGAAGATTTCTGTAGTGCTGATCATAGTCCAGTCCGTATCCGACAACGAATTTGTCCGGAATCTGGAAACCGACATAATCCACATCTACCTCTGTCACACGCTGCTCCGGCTTGTCTAACAGTGTACACAGTTTCAGGGACTTCGGTTTTCTCTGCTGGAGATTGTCTAACAGATATGCCAATGTGCGTCCGGTATCAATGATATCCTCTACAACGAGTACATTTTTTCCTTCGATCGGTGTATCCAGATCCTTGATAATACGCACATTTCCGGATGAACGGGTCTGTGAACCGTAGCTCGATACAGACATGAAATCAAGCGACACCGGCACGGTAACATGCTTTGCCAGCTCTGTCATAAAGAATACGCCGCCCTTTAAGATACACAGCATATAAATATCTTCTCCTGCATAGTCCTTGCTGATCTGTGCGCCAAGCTCTGCAATCTTTGCTGCCACATCTGCCTCAGATATCAGCTCATGAATCTTCTCACTCATTTTCTTTTCCTCCGCTATATTGTACTTTTAATATTCGTCCGGTGTGTTCATTCACCTTGTAATAGTCACTGATCCGGTAACCAATGACCCACATGATATGCGATCCGTCCGCAAGCAGCCACAGCGCATCCCGCTCCTGCCTCGGGATCTTCTCATTCACCAGATAGTTTTTCAGCTTCTGGCGGTGCCCATCGGCATCGATCGTCAGATAATCGCCGCTTTGCCGTCTCCGGATCTGCACATGATGTTCTATTTTATCATAATCAAAGCATTTCGTATACTTTTTTTTGGAAATTTCCATCCCCGGCTCGTAGTCAGTCACTTCCATCGTGATCCCATCCGGCAGTCGTTCTTCCGCCGGTTCCGTCGTCTGTCTGTGCGTCAAAAGAATGCCTGTGTAGTCGCGCCAAGCATCGATCTCATACGGAAGCATCCTGCGCGCTCCCACCTGATGGTCAAACAGTTCCCGCAATGCCGCCATATGCTTTGCCTCCAGATCCTTCGATCTGCCGGCACACGCTTCCAGTGCCCGATACAGCACCCGGCGCTGCAGGATCGGCGGCTCATCTCTAAGCTGTGTCCGTATCAGCAGTTTGCCGTTTTCCTGTTCCAGCACGATACGATGATACACCTTCTCCGTCTGCTCCTCCAGATATGCTTCAGCCTCCTGCATACGCGCGGCACTCTCACACACATGTCTGACGGCCTGTGCATTGAGCTCTTTTAACACCGGAAATACTTCCTGGCGCAGCCGGTTTCTCGTATAAGCAGTGTCTGCATTCGTCGCATCCTCGCGCCAGACGATGTTTTTCTCCGTCAGATACTGCTCGATCTGCGACCGTTCGACCTCCAGCAGCGGCCGGATCACCCGCCCGCGTCTTGACCGGATACCTCCGATCCCGCGCAGGTCACTGCCACGGATCATCTGCCAGAGCACCGTCTCCGCCTGATCCTCCCTGTGATGCGCGACTGCGATCTTCACGCTGTTTCCTGCGCCTTCCAATCTCTGTGCCGCCTCTTCAAATGCCTCATAACGCAGCATCCGCGCTGCTTCTTCGAGCGAATATCCATGCTCCTGTGCATAAGCGCATGCATCTACGTGTATGATCTCGCAGGGAATCCCTCTGTTTTCACAATAGCTGCTGACGTACTCTGCATCCGCAAGGCTCGCGGCTCCGCGGATGCCATGCTCGATATGAATGCCCCCCAGCCTGAAGCCCATACGCTGCCGGCAGGCGCACAGCAATTCCAGCAGACACATCGAATCCGCGCCCCCGCTGACACCCACGAGCACCAGGTCATCCGGTTCGATCAGGTGCTGCGCTGTGATATATTGTTCTACCTGTTTTTCCAATACTTCCTTAAATATATTGTCCAATCGTCCTCATCCTGTACTGTCATTTTTCCCAGATTCCCGTCACGAGCACCGTCATGTCATCCCGCACCTCGCCGCCTGTAAATAGCAGAACCCGCTCCAGAATCTTGTTTGCCATCTCATTCGGGTTGGCTGACGGCATCGTCTCCAAGATCTCACACATCGTCTGCTCCGGCGACGGCACATGCATGTGTTCGAGCACGCCATCCGTCATGAGTATGACATAATCGCCGCCGCTGACATGTGTCGTGGCAGCTTCGATCTGTAGCTGCATGTCTGCACCGACAGGCAGGTTCGCACACGGAATACAGGTGATCTCCTCCCCACGCTTGACAAATGCGGCTGCCGCTCCGATCTTGTGAAATGCGACATCTCCCTGATACAAGTCGACCACGCATACGTCAACCGTGGAATAAGAATCCTCCTGATCCTGCAGCACGCAGGCTGCATTGAGCATCCGCAGCGCTGCTTCCTCCGTGAATCCGGCTTCCAAAAATCTCTCCATTAACTCTAACACTGTTTCGCTCTCCTTACAAGCGCTGTTTCCGGAGCCCATTCCATCCGAGAGCATGAGTACGGTCTGCCCGTCATGGTTTTCCACATAGGAAAAATTGTCCCCGGACACTGCTGCCCCGTCGCGGATCATGCGTGCAACGCCATAGGTACTGTGATAGAGAGTATCCTCCTCATAGACATACGGTCCGGGCAGCTTTCCGATCAGCGATTTGGAATCCCGGTGCAATACCATATCCAGATCCAGCGCACGTACAACGACCTTTGTCAGATCCTTCACGGAAATACAATTTCCCTGTTTTGAGCGCGCGTCCAGCGACAATGTAATCCGTCCGTTCTTTTTTTCAAGCAGTCTCACATTCTGCACGAGTATCCCCTGCTCCTTCGCCAGATAACGCAGGGTGGAGAGCGCTGCATGCTCCTTTTTGGTCAGATCAACCGCATCCTTCGTGCAGTCCTGCATAATATATGCCATCGCTTCGAGCTGTTCGGCGATCACCGCGCGGTTTTCCAACAGCCTGTTGTACCATGCCAGATTGAGTCTGGCGCGTTCAAAGACGCGTGTCGCTTCCATTGCCATCGCCTCACTGCGGATACAGTGACTGCGCAGTTCTTCCTGCGCCTGCGCCGCCGCCTTTCCCGCGCGGTACATCGAGCCCAGATATCCGGTCAATGCCTGATACATGGGCGTATCCGGCCTGTCCCAGCAAGCCGCGCACTGGGAACAGTCGACACAGATATTGCCTGTAATCTCATTATGGATCCTGCCCATCTCCTCCGGCGTGAAGTCACGCTTGCTCGTATGCAAGCCTGAAAACATCTGCGCGAGTTCCCCAAAAGAATCCGCATACCCCATCAGCCGGTTCTCATCCGCCGCCCGCGGCATCGGGTGATCCGGCAGCCGTTCCACAAGCAGCGGCAGCCAGTATAACAGTCTGGAGAAGATAAATACACCCGCAAAACAGATCACCGCCTCCATCAGTTTCACCGGCAGATCATCACGCATCGTATTCGTCAGCAGCTCGCCGCATATATTTATGGAAAAAGTAACGATCGCCGCCGATGCCGCCGCCGTGATGATCAGACACTTGTGGTCGAGCCATTCACAGATCCTCACAACGAGCCAGATCACGAGCATTACCAGCGCATAGCGCACCGTCTGTGTCATGGGCAGTGCCACTGTCATAGCTAAAAACATCACACTTCCCAGCATCAGCCGTCCCTCACCGCGCAATAACGCCGCCGCATAATACGCGGGTATCAAAGGATAATATCCACCCACCGAAAATCTGCACATCAACGCCCCCAGCAATGCGAACAATAGTTTTCTGTAGCTTTCTTTCTTCATGATTACTCACCTCCGCTTGTTCATCGAAGGTCATTATAGAAAAAAAGTTTTTCGGAATTTGTCAAAATAAATACGGGATCTGAAAAATCGTTCGTCAAAACGCTCCTTCAAATCCCGATTTGTATCGATTGCAGGTACTTCATTTATTAGAGGCACTTCATCATCCGGTTACGCTACTTCTCTTCACGGTAGATGATCTCATCATCATAAAACAGTCCGTAACGATGTGCTTCTTTCTCAATATAATCCTGAGACTGCATGTTCTTTTCTTTTTCTTCGAGTTCCTTTTGTCTGGCTTCCTCTTCTGCTTTCTGCTCCTCGTAGGACTGCTCCTTTGCAGAAAGCTCTTCATTCTTATTGTATAACTTCACAATCTGGGTGGACATTAATGCGATCAGTAAAAACACCATGCAGGTGATACTGAACTTCGCCATCCGATTTTGTTTTCTTTTTCTTCTGACCATCTGCTCACATCCTCTGCTTCAAAGTTTACATAAGCCTATTTTAACCATCTTCCACAGCTTTTTCAACCGTTTTTTCAGAGCGAGCCATAGTTTTCCACATCTTTGACGACCTTTTTCTCCTTCCGATCCGACAAACGCACATGCGCGACGCAGCGGACGCAGCAGAAATGTCTCGATTTTTTTCAAAAAACGGATCAGCGGCGGCACACAGATCCGTCCGATGCTGACTGTATACAGCAGCATGCCGATCACAAGTGCTCCAAACACATATCCGCGCAGCCTACCGTCATTTTTTTCATACAGCGTAACGAATACGACGATCGCGACATAGATCCAGTAGCACAGATCCTCTATATTGATCAGAAGCGCTCCGTGCGGCACCAGTCCGCGAAGAATCCGCAGGATATCATAACTCGCCGCAAGAACAATGCCCAGCAGGAAAAAACAGCACAGAAGCGCCAGCTCTTCATAGATACCGGCGCTGATGATCCGCACCTTCATCAGCGGAACATCCGGCTGAGCCAGGACTCGCCTTTGTGCGCATGTGAGACATCCGAATAGGATAATGCATCAATCCTGCCTGCGATATCCACCTCACCCTTTTCGAGTGACAGCCGGTTCACATGCAGATCCGTTCCCTTGATGAGCAGCATGCCCTGTTCCGTCTCTAATAAGATCTCACTCACATCAAACGAGAGTACATCCAATACTCCGCTGAAGCTTCCGGTCTGTCGGTTATTCATCACGACCCTGTGTGCCATTACCGGCTTTTTTTCGTCCATGCCATCACGCCCCCTTCGCATATAGTACACTCTATGCGAAGCCCGGTCTAAATATACGAAAACAGTTCTGCCGCTTCATCCTTTTTCGTTGTCTGTGCGATCGCCTCTACGCGTACTTTGACAGTCTTCGTGCCAAACTGGATCTCGATGATATCCCCGACCTTGACATTCAGGGAAGCTTTTGCCACTTTTCCGTTTACAAGCACACGCCCTGCGTCACATGCCTCGTTTGCCACGGTGCGGCGCTTGATCAGACGCGATACCTTCAAAAATTTATCTAATCTCATTGTGGTTCTCCTTTTCCATTCGCGATATATCCATAACAAAACAGGCGAGCCTCCATCAAGAAGCCCGCCTTCACATTTATTCAATCGTAATCAATATCGAATTAAGCGTTTACGCTATCCTTTAAAGCCTTACCAGCCTTGAACTTCGGAGCCTTAGATGCAGCGATGGTCATCTCTTTTCCGGTCTGAGGATTTCTTCCGGTTCTTGCAGCACGCTCAGATACTTCGAAAGTACCGAATCCTACTAACTGGATCTTCTCACCTTTCTTTAACTCTTCTGCTACTACATCTGTAAAAGCCTTTAAAGCAGCTTCTGCGTCCTTCTTTGATAATCCTGTCTTCTCAGCCATTGCTGATACTAATTCCATTTTATTCATGGTTTGTGTCCTCCTATTGGATGTCTATTCTTTTCTTGTCTATAATTCGCCGATATTTCGTTACACCCGAATTACCTACGCATATATTTATACTTGGTTTTCGTAGGCTTGTCAAGGTTATTTCCTTATTTTGCAAAGAATTAGAGCATTTTCTCGATCATTGCAAGTACCTTTGTTCCGAGCTCCTTTGATTTGTTCTCAGCATCCTCTAAGGACGTTCCTTTGACACCCAGATAGAATTTTACCTTGGGCTCTGTACCCGAAGGTCTCACGCACACCCACGCATCGTCTGTGAGTTCATAATAGAGTACATTGGATGCCGGAAGTCCGGTCGGTGTCTCCTCGCCGGTCGCTGTATCTGTGATCGTACCCTTCTTGTAATCACGCACGACTGTCACCGTATATCCACCGATCTCCTTCGGAGCTTCCCCGCGCAGGGTATTCATGATCTCCTGAATCTTTGCCAGACCTTCGATTCCCTTTAAAGTGATGGACTCTACATGATCGTTGTAATAGCCGTAGCGCTCATACATCTCGATCATTGCATCCCACAGTGTCATGTTTTTCGTCTTGTAGTAAGCTGCTGCCTCGCACAATGTCATGGATGCAACGACTGCGTCCTTATCACGCGCATAGGTTCCGGTCAGACAGCCATAGCTCTCCTCCATACCAAACAGATAGGTGCCTTTGCCCTCAGTCTCAAACTTTAAGATCTGCTGTCCGATGAACTTGAATCCGGTCAGTACCTCGATCAGCCGGATGCCATAATATTTTGCGATCGCATCTGCCATATTTGTTGACACGATAGACTTGATAAATGCACCGTCAGCAGGCAGCGAGCCGTCGCGCTCCTTGCGCTGGCTGATGACATAATCTCCGATCAGGCAGCCTGACATGTTTCCGGTCAGTGAATGATATTCTCCGGTCTTAGAATCCTTGACATAGACACCGAGACGATCTGCGTCGGGATCTGTCGCGAGGATCAGGTCTGCATTGACTTTTTTGCCAAGCTCAAGTCCCAATTGGAATGCTTCTTCGGTCTCCGGGTTCGGGTAGCTGACAGTCGGGAAATCGCCGTTCGGCAGTTCCTGTTCGGGTACTACATATACCTTGGTAAATCCGAGCTCCTTT
Source organism: bacterium (assembly GCA_050872965.1). Lineage (GTDB taxonomy): Bacteria > Bacillota > Clostridia > Lachnospirales > Lachnospiraceae > W0P33-017. Next base: position 18,403 of record JBNMHW010000051.1, read on the forward strand.
AACACGCGGCGCACAGGAATATTACCGGTTCCGTGAAGGGGTGTATACACGATCGTGAGATCATCTCCCACTGCATCGATGCAATCCTGATGAAGCACCAGACTTTTCAGCTCTGCGATATACGGATCGTCGATATCCGCTCCGATCTGCTGATACATACCGGCTGCGACTGCGGCATCCTTGTCCATCGTCTTTACAGTCGCGTAGTCTGTGACCTTCTTGACCTCGTCCATGATACCGGTATCATGCGGCGGTGTGATCTGGGCACCATCCTCCCAATATACCTTATATCCGTTGTACTCAGGCGGATTGTGGCTGGCTGTGATATTGATACCTGCGATACATCCGAGCTTGCGCACAGCGTAGGAGAGTTCCGGTGTCGGACGCAGGCTCTCGAATACATATGCCTTGATGCCGTTGGCTGCCAGACAAAGCGCAGCTTCATCCGCAAATTCCGGTGACATGTGGCGTGAATCAAAGGCAATGGCTACTCCCTTGCTCTCGCCTCCCACACTGAGAATATAGTTTGCCAGACCCTGCGTTGCCTTGCGCACGGTATAGATATTCATGCGGTTTGTACCTGCGCCGATGACCCCGCGCAGACCTGCCGTACCGAATTCCAGATCCATATAAAAACGATCCTCGATCTCCTTCTCATCCCCTGCGATCGCTTTCAATTCGGCTTTTGTCTCCTCGTCAAAATACGGATTGTCCAGCCACTGCTCATACATTGCCTTGTAGTCCATGTGTTTCCCTCCTGTATACCTCTTTTGGTGTTATTTTTATATTTCAGTGACCGCAGGGAATCGATGCCCCGCAATCGCTTTTTCAAATTAGTTTTTGCTGTCTGCCAGCGATTTGATCAGATCCGCGATCGTATCCAGATAATCGCTGTAGGAATCTGTCGATGTGCTGCCTGTCGTCCCATCGGTGGCCGTAGTTCCTCCGGCAGTATCTAACGAATCAGACGCCGATGCATCTCCCGTAATCTGTGAGACATTCCCTGTCTGCGATGTTTGCTGCGAGGTCTGTGTCCCTGTGGAAGCCGTCGCATCGGTATGCGCTGATGCATCTGTCTCATCCGTAGCTTCTGTATCCGTACCTTCTGTATCCGTATCATCGCCCTCTAACTGGGGTTCTCCGATATCGATCACGGCATCCTCCGAATGGATGACGAGCTGACGCTCCCATGTCTCGAACCCGTCTGCGATCACCGTCAGCCTGTATACACCGTAGCGAAGCTCTACCGGCTTGTCATAATTGATCTCGTCTCCGTCTATGTACAACAGCGCATCCGGCACATGCACCGCAAACGTGACCTGACAGATCTTCGGTCCTTCTCCCTGATATTCATCCAGATCGACCATCGTCACCTCTGCGCGTTTGACCTGAACGATCTTCGTATCGCCATACCCATCATTTGCGACTGACAATTCATATCTGCCTTCCGGGACTTCCATCGTCATATCCGGTGTGATCTTCGCGTAGATCTTCGTCCCGAGACTGATCCATCCGCCCTCGAACAGCTCCGTATTCGACAATACGATCGTTCCGTGTCCCTGTATAACCTGAATGGACAAAATCTGCTTGTCCAGTCCATGTACCCGGATCACATCATTCTCCCCAATCTGCGAGACCGATATCTCCTGATCATCGGAAAAAACGCGCAGATACTGGTCGAACCGGTATTTTGTCTCTCCGATCACCAGCATACCGATCGACTCATCAACGGTAAACCGGGTGATCTGATCCTGATACCAGGCCTGTGACGCGAGCCGGATACTCGTGAGCTTTGCCTCGTTGTCCAGCTCTCCGACCGTGACGATACTGCCCGGCTCCAGACGGTTCAGCGAGACAAACTCTCCGTACTCATCCATGATCTGAGTTGCCTTTGTATAGGAATACTGCACGGTGCGCAGCGAATCCGGCAAGCCCAGACCAATCAGCTTGTTCTTTTTATCCAGATGAATGACCACATATAATTGTGCGTCCGATACGTCGTCTGCCACGGATATGTCATCCGTCTCATCTTCCTCATCCTGCGCGCTGTCGTCCATACCGATATCCGCGTACTGTTCCATCGATATGCTTTCTCTCGTATTCGTGCCGCAGCCACTCAGCAGCAGTGTCGTGACCACAATCATCATCATTCGTAAAAAATGCTTGCTCATATGCCATATTATATACTATTTCACCAGATAAAACAACATGGATAAAAACTCCTCACGCTTTGTTTCCTGTTCAAAAATGCGCTGCAGCTTCTCGATATCCCGCATAGATACCCATGTTTTCCGGGCATTGTAATAGTGGTTGACGATCTTCCAGTATTTTTCCGGATAGAGCAGGCGCAGGTAGAGCTGCTGAAGCTCCCACTGCTCTAAATGCCGCACACTGTTGTACGACATGATCATATCC
>JBNMHW010000052.1:0-20710 GCA_050872965.1 bacterium
ATATCTTCTGTGTCTCATCACCCAGTGCAATCACCGTGTCTTCAATGCATCTGTTTTCAAAAGTATAGATGTGTCTGCCTTCTTCAAACGGATCAAATATGCACACAAAAATAATCAGGCTCTTTTTCAATTGTGCATAACTAACGCCCTTGTCCAATTGATCCAGATCAATCGCGCTCTGATAGTAACGTGTCCGTTTGTAAATATTGTCTCCCGTCGTGTTCTGCATTTCGATATTATATACCGTGTGTTCATCATCCTCGACATAGACATCCAGCCGAACACCTTTCCCATCCAAAGAAACATTGATTGTCTTCTGATCCTCCGGATATTCGATGTGTCTGATCCTGATATTCAATACCGTCTCCAAAAAAGGCTTGCAATACTTGGGGTTGCGCATGATGATTCCAAACATAAAGTCATCAGTAATTGTTAATTCTTCAAATTTTTTGTTGTCCATAGCTTCTTCTCCTTTGTCTGTGTGAGAAAAAAGCTATACATATGATTTCCAACCATTGTGTCCACTGCTTACACCTATTTTAACATGGATTCCCCCAAATATTCAATACACGAAACGTATGTATCCCAGCACATGCTTTCTTCTCATTTTATATCGTTTTTAACACATGGAAATATGGATGATCCATCCAAAGAATGCAACTGTAGATATATCATAGAGTCACGAATTCCGATATGCATACGCCGAGTATAACACGTTTCATGACTCCATGATATAGTGTAATATAACAATGTTTTCTATCTGTATTTTGTGCAATTTTTCTGAATTTTCAATGCACAGTTCACTTATTCAACCGGTATCCTGCGCCCCATACCGTTTCCAGTATCTTCGGGTTTTTGCTGTCGTCTTCGATCTTATCACGGATACGGTTGATATGTACCATGACTGTCGCGCTGTCTCCCGCATAATCATAGCCCCATATTTTTTCAAAGAGCTGCTCCTTGGAAAATACGATATTGGGATTCATCGCCAGAAATTTCAACAGTTCAAATTCACGGTTCGGGAATCTGATCTCACGATCTCCCTTATACACTTTCCAACTGTTTACCAGAATCCGTAAGTCCTGGATACAGATCTCTTCCTGCTCCGCGCCTTCATTGTCCTGCTTCTTCGTCAGTCTCTCATACTGCCGCAGATTGGCATGCACACGCGCTACCAGTTCTGCCGGATCAAACGGCTTGGCGATATAATCGTCCGCTCCGAGTCCCAGTCCCCGGATCTTATCGAGCGATTCCGTCCGCGCTGTCACCATCAGGATCGGTATATCTATCTTGTCCCGGATCTCCCGGCAGACATCATAGCCGCTCTTGCCGGGCAGCATCAGATCCAGCAGGATCAGGTCATAGTCTGTCTGTGCCAATGCGCTGTTCACCTGATTGCCATCAGTAACTATATCGGTCTGAAACCCTGCTGCCTGAAGATATGCTTCTTCTATCATCTGAATATCCACATCATCTTCGACGATCAGTATTTTCTTATTCTCTGCCATCTTCCGGTTCCCCTTTCGGCAATTGTATATATATGGTCAGGCCGGGCATACTCCTGGCCCATACCTGTCCACCCATGGATTCTATGAGATTTTTCACGATATATAATCCCAGTCCGTTTCCTTCTCTCTTATTTCTGGACTCGTCTGCACGATAGAATTCATCAAAAATATGCTCCAGCTTGTCTTTTGGCACACCCTGCCCGTTATCGGAGAAGCTGATCAGGCAGCCTTCTTGCGTCTCCTGCAAAGCGACATGGATCCGGACGGGACTTACATCTGCGTATTTTCTGCTGTTCTCCACGAGATTATCAAAAATACGCTGGAACTGCTCCGGATCGATCATGACTGCCATGGCACCGGGCGCGATATCTGCCGTAAATGCAACGCCCTCTCCGGTGAGCATGCTCTGCTTGCCATCCAGATATTTTGAGATCCACGCAGACAGATCCGTCTCCTGCAGACGCAGCGGCATATTTCCGGTCTCCAGCTTGGACACATAGAACAACTGATTCAGCAGCACATCCATATCCCCCGTCCTGCGGTACGCCGTCTGCAAAAAGCGTTCTCTCTGTGCCTCCTCTGTCACGACCCCATCGAGGATCCCCTTGATACTTCCGCGGATCGCGGTCAGCGGTGTGCGCAGATCATGCGAGATCCCTGCGATCATTTCCGTTCTCGCTTTTTCGTATTTCCGGTTTTTCTCCTGTTCCGCCAGAATATGCGCCTGCATATCATTGAACGTATGACAGATCTCCTCGAATTCGACATCCCCCTGATAAGAGATCTCCTCGGTCAGTCTGTTTTCCCGGATACGCGTAGCCCCGCGCCCCAGCGCATCGAGCGGCTTCATGATATGATGCACCAGCCTGCCGGTAAAGAACAGGCTGACCAGGATCCATGCCGCCACACAGATCAGCATATCTATCAATAACAGTACATAAAAAGATCTCTGGTGCACAGTCCATTCCTCCAGCAGATCTTCTACGCTCGCGGTATCCACCATCGTCTCCATAGACGCTTCCCAGTTCCGTTCGATCGATTCCCAATACAATTTGACGACGCCTATATTGATGATCATCACCAGCGCAAATGATACCAATATCATGAACGCATTGGAGATAAAGATCCGCTTGCGTACGGTCTGTTTTTTCGGATGATTCTGATTTTCCTGATTGTTCATATGCATAACCTCATATTTATTCAGTCCTTATTATAACGCAGTGATCTGTATGTGCAATATCTAATGTTTAGATACCTGCGAATGATAACAGGGCACAACAAACGAAATACTTTTCTTCATTCCAACCTCTCCTTTTCTATAGATTCTGATCCATTTTCGTTGTCAGCGCTGCGATCAGAACCGCTACATACAGAGCCATCCGGATATATACGATGTGTCCGGGAAAATCCATAAACGGATTGTACCAGTCCAAAACCATTGCCACGATGCAGACGATACTGCAGATCACACATACATGTATTAATAAGCTTCTGAATATTCTCATCTTGATCCCTCCGTGATAAAAATTCCATCCGATATCTCATGTTCCGGTTTATAGGGATGGTTTGCCACCTTCCCCTGAAATGTCATGAACGAGCAATGTCCTCCGTCCAGGTTGTAGGCAGCCTTGCATCCTAACTGCTCAAATAACTGTGACATTTCCTCCAGGAACATTCCTCTGGAACTGTCCTGTCTGCCGTCTACCAACAGCAGGCAATAATGTCCCGGTTCATAATAACCGATCGCTGTTCTCGGATGCGACTGACGGATATAATCCCATGTCAGGAACGATGTTTTTGCTCTGCCATTCTCATCTAGCAGACTGGGACCAAAGATCCAGCTCTGATAGGCACCTCTTTCGATCAGATGCTGCCTGTCCAGCATGCCCGGACTGTAGATATCCATCGTGCCATCCCAGTTCAACACACAGGTCTGCGCATCCGTCGGCTGATTCCGGTAGATCACACCATTCCGGATGATCGTTCCGTTATATTTATGGCGATTGTTGCTATACGAATCGCCGTTCACCGCAAGTAACGCACGCATTCGCTCCGACATTGACGATAATTTTTCCTCATATCCGATCCCATAGGTATCCTGCGCGAATGCAGTCTGCAGACACGTAATATCACCTACATAAATATCCGCAAGCACATAGGAGATCGCCGTTCCGTATTTTTTATGCTTACCGGAATCGGACATGTCCAGTTTCCCTGTATCATACTGCTGATACGATAACTCAATGGACAGATCCGGGCTGGTATAGGTCGTATCCGTCGCTACGACTGCGTCCGTAAAATGATCTGCAAATTTTTTGTGCCAGTCTTCGGTATCTTTTACGATATTCGTGCTCTGTATGGAACCCAGATCCCCGGGAATTGTTTCACCTGAATCCTCCGTCAGATTCTGCGCCGCGACAGCCTGTATCCCTTTTTGCGGGATCACATAATTAAAATACCACACAGCCAGAAGCGTCAGGGCCGCCGCTAATAGATCTATGGCAAACCATAATAGCTTTCTTCTCATGTTACAGCCTTTCTTTCCATCGTCTGGCTCTCAGTTCCTCCAACTGTCCGACTAACCAATCACCCAAATATCCGGTCAACATACCGACTGCGATCCCGCCTAAAATATCTGTGGGATAATGTACATACAGATACATTCTCGAGAATGCTATGAGCACCGCCAATACAAGTGCCGCTTTCCAGATCTTCCTCTCTCCGGCAAAATACATGGCGGATACCGCCGCAAATGCAGCCGCCGTATGTCCCGAAGGGAACGAATAATCGGAAGGCCGCGGGATCAGCAACCGGATCGCCGTATTTACATCACAGGGGCGGATCCTGCAGAATACATTTTTCAGGATCAGGTTGCACAGGATCACGTCGAATCCCAATGCCAGTATCAATACGATCCCGCTTTTTCTCGTTTTGGGACGGATCAGAAGGATCACCGCCAGCAGCACCCATATGATCCCTGCATTGCCAAGTGCTGATACAAACGGCATAAGCACATCACCAACCGGGGTGCGGATACTCTGTATCCAGTCGAGTATGTTTAATTCACTTTCCATTAACATTTATTTCACCTTTTTTCTTTGATCCACTGCATACCGAGCACCAATGCCACACCGATGAGCACTGCCGGTATCTGTATATTATGAATGCTTAACGGTTCCACCGGAACATTCAGGGTCGTCGGTCCCATGACGATCGCATAGAATGAACCGATCATCATGCCTAAGATCATATAGATCGTCTGCGGACGATACCGATCCAGACATACCTTGATCAATTTTACGACTGTTGCTGCGCCGGCGAGGATTCCGCATCCGAAAAAGAACAGGTTCGGAACATAAGACAGATCCAGTGACAGAACACCCTTCACGGCCGTGATGACCGGAATGTATGCTCCGAATATCAGCAGCAGTGTAGATCCTGAGATACCCGGCAGAAACATCGCCGAGATCGCGATCATTCCGATAAAAAACATCTTGATAGCTGTTCCTGCGGAAAACTGTCCCAGATCCATAGCTGCACTGCCGATCCTGCCGTTTGCCCATGTGATTCCTGCGACGAGCACAATTCCAATTATGCAGAAGCATAATTCTTTTCCTACTTCACGCAGGCTGTCCTTCTCCTCTTTTACGATCAACGGTATCGCTCCCGCTATAAATCCGATGAACAGCGAGCTCACTGCATAGATATGATTTTCAAATAAAGCCGAAACTATGAGCACCGCCAGGATCATTCCGATCACCCATCCGGCTCCCAACTGGATCAGATAGGCCAGTGCTGCTTTTTTCTCCTTCATTTTTCCAAACACCAGATCATGGATCGATGTGATGAACCGGTCATAAAATCCCATGATAAATGCTACGGTTCCGCCTGACACACCCGGCACACTGTCTGCAAGTGCCATACAGAATCCGTCAATTCCTTTTTTTAACATAAAAAAGCCTCCTGTCTTGTTTATGCAGCTATCTTAACAAGCTGTATTAAACAGACAGAAGGTCTTTTTCTAAACAAATTCTAAATTATTTTGAATCATGTCTTCACAGACTACGCAAAGATTCCACCAAATGTCTCATATCCACTCTCCCTTTATCAGATATTCCCCACGACTTGCACCTACAGATACAAATTGTATTTCGTGATCCAGCAGCGTTTCCAGCCTGTCTACATATGCTCTCGCCTGATCCGGCAACTGCTCCCAGACACGACAACCGGAGATCTCCTGCATCCATCCCTCGCAAAACTCTACTACGGGCTCACACTGATCCAGATCCTCCAACGGATCAAACGTATGCATCATAGAGCCTTTATAACGATACCCGGTGATAATAGGGATCTCTTTCATATGACTAAGGACATCCAGCTTGGTCAGCGCTATTTTATCTGCATTCTGACACTTCAGCCCATAGCGGCTGGCAAAGACATCAAACGGTCCGACGCGTCGCGGACGCCCGGTCGCTGCGCCATACTCTCCACCGGACTTGCGCAGATCATCCATCCACTGATCGGGCATCGCACGCTCTGCCACAAAAGGTCCTGCTCCAACACAGGTTGCATATGCCTTCATCACACCTATCACATGATCTAACTTCTGACCCGGAATTCCTGCGCCGATCGGTCCATACGCAGATATCGTCGACGAACTGGATGTATACGGGAAAATTCCATAATCAATATCACGCATAGCACCCAGTTGTGCCTCCAGAACCACTCGTTTTTCGTCAGATAAAGCACTGTCCAGATAGCTTCCTGTATCACAGATATAAGGTGCAAACTCTGCCGCCTGCTTTTGGCACCATGCAAGCAATGCCGGATATGACATGGGCTCCTGATGATAACATCCGCCAAGCTCCAGATTTTTAGCTTCCAGCATCGTTTTTAATCTTGCCTGCACAGCCGGCTCATCCATATGCAATAAATCTCCTAACCGCAGCGTCTTCTTCCGATATTTATCACTATATGCATAAGCTATGCCACGACGTGTGGAACCAAAGGCAGATCCGCTTTTTGCCAGCCTGTCTTCCTCCAGTTCATCCTGAATTCTGTGCCACGACATGGAGATTGTAGCACGAGCTGAAAGCTTCAGATTGTCCGGATTTATTGTCACGCCCCTTTTACGTATACTTTCGATCTCCTTCGCAAGATGCTCCGGATCAACGACCATTCCATCTCCCAGCACGCAGACCACATTGGGATGCAATATACCGGATGGAAGCAGATTTAATACAAATTTTCCGGCTTCTGTCACAACCGTATGCCCGGCATTATTGCCACCCTGATAACGAACCACGACATCCGCATTCTCAGCGGCCAGATCAATGACTCTGCCTTTGCCTTCATCTCCCCAGTTTATTCCTGTTACAGCCATCAACATTTTAGGATACCTCCTTTGTAAGATTTCATGTTATTTGTATGCTATATTTGCTTGTAATTAAAGCCGAAGATCATTATACTGTGTAAATAGAGATATGTAAAAATGATTATTGATATGCTTGGCATCATTTATTGATATGTCAGATATGGGGGTATCCAATGAACGTGAATTTTGAATATTACAAGATTTTTTACTACGTTGCAAAATACAAAAACTTTACAAAGGCAGCGCGTGCACTTGGGAGTGCACAACCCAATATCACGCGTGCCATGAATTGTCTGGAACAGCAGACGCAATGCAGCCTGTTTATCCGCTCCAATCGTGGCGTACAGCTCACCCCTGAGGGCGAACAATTATACGATCATGTGGCTGCCGCTATGATTCAGCTCCAGACCGCCGAAGCGGAATTAAATGCAGGTACGGGTCTTGAACACGGCAGCATCTCCATCGGAGCCAGTGAAACCGCGCTGAATATCTATCTTTTGCCGATGCTGAAAGCCTTTCATATGGAACATCCGGGCATCCGTTTGAAGATCTACAATCATTCCACCCCTCAGGCGATCCACTCTGTGAAAAATGGCGAAATTGATTTTGCGATCGTCTCGACTCCTACGAACACGCAGCCTCCGCTCAATGAAGTTCTGTTGCATCCATTTCAGGAAATACTGATCGGCGGAAACACATTTACCGCACTCGGCAGTCAGGAACTGTCTCTGTCTGAATTGAAGAATTATCCATTGATCTGTCTGGGTCGTGAAACAATGACATGGAATTTCTATCATAGTCTTTTTCTATCACATGGACTGGAGCTGAATCCTGACACAGAAGCCGCTACGACAGACCAGATCCTCCCTCTGGTCGAATGCGAATTGGGACTGGCATTCCTGCCGGAAGCCATGGCACACGAAGCACTGCGTCAGCATAAAATCGTGCAGATACACCTGCGCGAAAACATTCCAAAGCGCCATATCTGTATGGTATACGACAGGCAGCATCCTCTGAGCATAGCAGCACAAAAATTAAAAAGTATTCTTATGACCGATGCTTTACACGAATAAAATATCAAGCCATTTTGTCATATCATTTTATTATTGCAGTTATATCAATGATGTTTTTCTCATATTGCAAATGTCATAGTATAATCACTTTCAAAGAACTATTTGGAAAGGATGTGCATTGTATATATGGAGAACACGACAATTTTCCCAAGAGAGGAAAAATCCAAACTGCTTTTTAACAAAATACTGGCTGATCCATGGGCATGTGAAAAGCTGATGGATACCTTTTGTAACTATCTGTTCTACAATGATGAGACCAACGATCAACCAACACCGGATGAATTTACCAAGGCACTGCTTACAGCATATTTAGACAGGGATCTGTCTGCTTTTCTGATGTCCATATGCAGCAATACCATGTTTGATCTGCTGCGAAATTCATACCTGATTCCTTACCGCTTTGACGCAGATGGAAAACACAATCCCATCATTATGACTGACAGTCAGGGCTTACTGCTGCCGGAGTACAAATCGTCTGTAAAGGGAACGGACTATCATCATTTTCGCAGTATCTATACCGGATTAGACAAACATGACAATATCTATCTGGCAAAAGCCTATAAATACAGCCATGAATACACCGCTGGCAAGATGACCGTCAATCAGAAAATTCTTGAAGAATGTACCGGTATCCTTCTAATTCGCGAACTGCCAGACACAATTAAACTAAAAGAGACCGAAGCGGAAGCCTATTATGCTGTATGGGATATCATGGTGGAACTCGAAAAGAATCTGCCTATGGCATTCGTCTTCTATGGTCAGGACACATTAACGAATGATAAACAGCACTATGATGAGCTTGGAATTTTTTTGCCGGATTCCATCTTTATGAAAAATCTTGAAAGACACGTAACGAAAGCCGAGGCAATCATCTATGGAGAAAAATAACGTGACAATGGATCAGTCTCAAATCTTCACTGATATTATGGAAAAGAATCATATGGAAATTCCGTGGCATGATTATACGGACACGGACAGTCATTTACTGATTGAGAAAGCAGGTCTGATTGAAAAGGCATCTGTGATTGGACGAGTCGGTCTGATTATGCTCTCCTGCGGAACTGGTGCATGGCGTGTCCGTACTTCCATGAACCGGCTTTCCAAAGAACTGGGGGTAACATGTACGGTAGACGTTGGTCTAATGTCCATAGAATTTAATTGCTTTGATGGACATGATTGCATTTCCCAGTCGTTATGTATTGCAAATACCGGAGTGAATACATCCAAGCTATACCGGATGGAACAATTTGTTAACAACTTCCCAGACGAAGAGGCACATCTTACCGGAGAGCAGATCCATCAACGGCTTGATGAAATAGAAAAAATACATGCTCTATATTCGCCGCTTCGTCTGGGGCTTGCTTCTGCCCTCGCATGCTGTGCCTTCACATTCCTGCTTGGTGGAGGTGCTGTAGAAATGATACTGGCATTCATTGCTGCCGGAATCGGAAATCTAATTCGTACCAAGCTGATCAAACACCATTTTACACTGTATATGAATATTGCAGTCTCTGTATCCGCTGCGTGCCTGATCTATGCGCTTTTTCTGCATCTGGCTGAACTTATTTTTCAAATACCACAGTTTCACGAGGCTGGATATATCTGCTCTATGCTTTTCATCATCCCCGGATTTCCATTCATCACCAGCGGCATAGACCTTGCCAAGCTTGATTTGAGATCCGGTCTTGAACGGCTGACCTATTCCATTATTATTGTGGTAGTGGCAACCATGTTTGCATGGATTATGGCACTCCTGCTCAGATTACATCCGCAGGATTTTTCTGCCTTAAATCTGACACCGGAACTGCATCTGATACTCAGACTGATTGCCAGTTTCTGTGGTGTTTTCGGATTTTCCATCATGTTCAACAGCCCTATTTCTATGGCAGCTACCGCTGCCATCATAGGTGCCATCGCCAATACACTTCGTCTTGAACTCATCGACCTTGTTGCGATACCGGCTGCTGCCGCAGCATTCACCGGAGCACTCACAGCCGGACTGATAGCATCCTTCATTAAAAAATATAATGGTTATCCACGGATTTCCCTTACCGTGCCATCCATTGTCATCATGGTACCCGGACTCTATCTGTATCGTGCGATCTATAACTTTGGCATCATGTCACTGACCGAGGCTGTCTCATGGTTTGCAGCAGCTATCATGATTATTATTGCTTTGCCACTTGGACTGATATTTGCTAGAATATTAACAGATAAAGCCTTTCGCTATTGTACCTGAGCACAAACAGATATCCGGAGGACGACATATGACTCTCTTACAATTAAAATACATTGTTACGATCGCAGCATGCGGCACGATGAGTGAAGCTGCCAAACAGCTGTATATGGCGCAGCCCAGTCTGACAGCATCCGTAAAAGAACTGGAACATGAACTCGGAATCACAATCTTTTCACGCACCAACAAAGGTGTCCTGCTCACTGCCGAGGGCGAAGAATTTCTAGGCTATGCCAGACAGGTCATAGAACAGAGCAACCTGATCGAAGAACGCTATCTCGGCAATGGACAGGTGAAGCATCAATTCTGCGTTTCTACCCAGCACTACTCTTTTGCCGTAGAAGCCTTTGTGGAACTGTTAACACAGTATGGCGGTGATGAATACGACTTCCGGATCCGCGAAACGCAGACCTATGAACTGATCGAAGATGTGGCGAAGCTGCGCAGTGAAGTGGGTGTGCTCTATCTGAATCATTTTAATGAGACCATCCTGCGCAAAACACTGCGGGAAAACAACCTGAAATTCCACCGGCTCTTTATCGCCAGACCCCATGTATTTGTCGGCGCCGGGAATCCTCTGGCACAAAAATCCCTGATCACGCTGGAGGATCTGGCTCCCTATCCGAGACTCTCCTACGAGCAGGGTGAACATAACTCCTTCTATTTTTCCGAAGAGATCCTTAGCACGTTTGACAGCAAAAAGGATATCATGGTCTCAGACCGCGCAACGCTGTTTAACCTGCTGATCGGTCTGAACGGTTATACGATCTGCAGCGGGGTAATCAATGAAGATCTAAATGGGAAAAATATCGTATCTGTTCCGCTGGATGTGGATGATTACATGGAGATCGGCTACATCACCCATGCCAGAGCAGGCACCGGAAGATTCGGCACGCTCTACATTGAAGCGTTAAAACGATATACTTCTGTGGAACATCAGATCTGAAACAAACAGCGGTCTGCTATAGTTTTAACCTATGGCAAACCGCTGTTTTTGTATATTTTACAAACTTCCCGCTCATCGATAAAATAATCTCATCACATCCGGACTGCAGTCGGAAAACACGAACGATCAAAAGATAAGGAGAATACCAAATGAGCAATCTATATACACCATTCCGTTATGATTATGTGGGAAGTTTTTTACGCCCGGAATCCGTAAAAGAAGCAAAGAAACAGTTTGAAGAGGGAAAGATCAGCCGGGAGCAGCTGGATACCGTGATCAATGACGCGATCCGCGATGTCGTTGCGAAACAGAAGGCAGCCGGTTATCATGTGGTCACAGATGGCGAATTCCGTAGAACTTACTGGCATCTGGACTTTATGTGGGGCTTTGAAGGTGTCGCCCATGAGCAGACCGGCTCCGGCGTACAGTTCGACGCAGAGCTCGCAGCACTCGAAGATACCTATCTCGTTGGCAAAGTCAGGGCAGCAGCTCATCCATTCGTAGAATACTTTAAGTTCCTGAAGCAGTTTGAGGACGAGAACACCGTTGCCAAATACACGATCCCGGCGCCTGCACAGATGTTCCAGCAGATGATCGTCCCCGCAAACATTGAAAGCACCAGAAAATTCTATCCGACCAACGAGGAACTGATCCATGACATCGGTGTCGCTTATCAGGATGTGATCCGACAGTTCTACGATGCCGGATGCCGCAATCTCCAGTTCGATGACTGCACCTGGGGTGCCGTCGTCGGTGATGCTGCCAAACAGCGCTATCGTTCTCTGGGCATTGACCTGGAAGAAGTAAAAGCAGAACTTCTGCTGGTCAATAATCTGGCTCTCGAAGCAAAACCCGCAGACATGGTGATCAACTCCCACATCTGCCGTGGAAACTATCACTCTACTTTCTTCACGAGCGGACCGTATGATTCCGTTGCAGATTATGTCTTTGCGCAGGAACATGTAGATGCACTCTATCTGGAGTACGATGACGAGCGCTCCGGCGGCTTTGCCCCTCTCGCAAAAGTCAGCCCGGATAAAAAAGTAATACTCGGTCTGATCACGACCAAGTCGCCGAAGCTGGAGGATAAGGCAACTATCATCAGCCGCATCCATGAAGCTGCGAAATATATCCCCCTTGACCGTCTGTATCTCAGCCCTCAGTGCGGCTTCGCCTCCTGCGAGATCGGCAATAAACTGACCGAGGATGAGCAGTGGGCAAAGCTGGCACTGGTAAAAGAAATCGCACAGGAAGTCTGGGGCTGATCGTCCTTACATGCAATCGGATTCTGCGATCTGTGACAACCGTTCCACATTCCGGATCACCAGATGATATCCTCCGGTTTTTGTCTTTTTTTGCAGAATTCCTTCTGATTGCAGCTTTTTCATCCTGCGTGACAGTGTCTCCGGAGTGGTATCCAGAAATGCCGCCAGCTCTTTCATCTGTAACGGCAGCGTGATCTCCGTGCTGTCCTGTGCACTCGATAATTCCAGCAGATATCCGGCCAGGCGGCTCGTCACAGATCCGCTGGCATCCGACACGATCCGATGGGACAGCTGCATCAGGCGATGGTTCATCTCTTCGAGCAGTTTCAGACTGATGCTCGGATAGTCCATCAGCAGATTCAGGAAATCCTCCCGTCGGATATGGCAGACCTGCAGATCCGTCAGCGCCTCTGAGAATGCGTGCGTTTCTGTACTGCTGAACAATGTCTCCTCACCGACAAAATCACCTTTTCCCAGCACACGTATCAGTTTTTCCCTTCCATCTGCGGACAACTCATACACCTTGACTTTGCCCTCAGAGATCAGGAACAATCCGACCGTTTTCTCCGGTGAGCACAGGATCTCGCCCTTTTTTACCTGCCGATGGATCGCCAGATCACTGATCTTCTGCTGGCTTTCCTGATCCAGATGCCGGAATATCCCGATCTGTCCGGCACAGGGTTCTTCGCTCCGGCAATGACAGCATCCCATTATGCCAGCTCCTGTACCAGTGTCTCCAGATCGCGGTATGTCTTCTCATAAGTCGGGCATGCATCCGCTGGAATCTCAAAATTACCGGTCACCTGTCTGAGTTCTTCCACCGTCTGTGCGTCCGGCTCGGCTTTTAACTGCTCATATAGCTCGCCCACTCTGGCCAGCTCCGGATGATTGTCACCATGCACACGCACTACTACCGGCAGGATCTTGTCCAGTTCTGTTATAATCTCTGTATTCATCTTCATTTTCCTCCTTTATTTGATCACCACATAGCCGAGGCTTGTGATAATTTCTTTTAAATGATCGAGTGTCGTCTGTGTCTCGTCAAACTCCACCTTGGCCTTACTTGCATTGTACAGCACTTCTGCACTCTGTACACCCTCTGTTTTCTGCAGAGCCTTCTCTATCTTCTGGGCGCACATCGGGCACACCAGTTCTTCCATCTGAATCGTCTTCTTCATGATCTTTTCTCCTTTTTTCTTCCTTTTAAAAATAGTAAACGCATCGCGTTAAATATGACCACGAGTATGCTCGCCTCATGGATCAGCATTCCCACTGCCATATGAACATAGCCTGCAAACAACCCGATGAGCAGCAGGATCACCGTGCCTACAGCGATCGCTATATTTTCGTACATGATGACACCGGTCCTCCTGGCCAGTCCGAGCGCCGTCACGAGACTGTCCAGATCCGATCTGATCAGCACCACATCCGAGCTCTCTACTGCCACATCCGTACCGGATCCCATCGCGATCCCGGTATCTGCGGCCATGATCGCAGGGCTGTCATTGACTCCGTCACCGACAAAGGTCACGATATTGCCCTCAGCCTGCATCTGCCGGAGCAATTCTACCTTATCCTGTGGCAAACATTCCGGATACACCTGTGTGATACCGGTTTCCTGCGCGATTGCCTCTGCGGTGTGCATATTGTCTCCGGTCAGCATGGCGATCCGGCGGACACCCATCTGTCGGAGCCTGCGGATGCTCTCTGCCGCTTCCGGCTTCAATGCATCCGAGATAGCGAGCAGCATATCATATGTTCCATCTACTACCACCAGCACGGTAGTCGCACACTGTTGCTGTGCCTGCAGGATATCCTGTCTCTGCTGTGTGGTCATGTGGATCCGGTACTGCTCCAGCAACCGTTCATTTCCGATAAGCAATTCATGTTCACCGATCCGTGCGACCAGTCCCAGCCCTTTTTTTGTCTCCGTCCAAACCGCATGCTGCACCGGAATATCCTGCCGGGAGACATACTCCAGAATGGATCTCGCCAATGGATGATCACTAGCTTGCTCTGCTGCCGCTACCATAGTAAGTACTTCCGGTACATTTTCGCAGTAAGCGGTGACGCCCGTTACCTGTGGCTTACCGACTGTCAGTGTTCCGGTCTTATCAAACAGAACCGCGTTCGTTCTGGCGAATGTATGCACGCTGTCGCCGCCTTTTAACAATACACCCTGCCCGGCTCCACGCCCGATTCCGACGACATTGGCGATCGGTGCCCCAATCACGAGTGCTCCCGGACAGGCTAATACGAGCACGGTGATCGCGGTGTCTATATCTCCGGTAATGAGCAGTGTCAATAGCGCCATGACAACGACTGCTGGTGTATAATATCTGGCAAACCGGTCGATAAAACGTTCAACCGGGGATTTGGCATCCTGCGCCTCCTCCACGAGCTGAATGATTTTGGAAAAGGTCGTATCTTCCGCCACTCTGGTGGCTTCCATCTCCAATGTACCGCTCTCTAAGATCGTTCCTGCATACACGGACGCACCCGCCGTCTTGTGTCGCGCCTGTGATTCTCCGGTGATACTTGCTTCATTCACATAGCCATCACCCTGCACTACGATACCGTCCGCCGGAATCCGCGCACCGGTCTTTACAAGCAGACGATCGCCCTCCTCTGCATCATCAGCATCGATCTCTTCCGGCTCTCCATCCGTGATCCGCCACGCTACGGTCGGCGCCATCTCTACCAGCGACTTGATCGCACTGCGCGTCTTCGCCATCGTCTTCTGCTCCAGGTAGGATCCGAACTGGAATAAAAACGTGACGATCGCTGCCTCACTGTATTCTCCGATCCAGCATGCACCGATCACTGCGATCGATACGAGTGCCTCGATACCGACTACCTTAAAACGCAAGCCCTGCACTGCACGGAATAAGATCGGCAGACCGGTCAGTACAAACGCAGCGAGATACAGTGCATTGCTCCAGACCATGTTTTGTCCGGTATGGGACAACAGGATCGCCATCAATGTCAGCACTCCGGAGATCCACATTGCCGGATTCGTATATTTTCGAAAGAATCGATTGAGTTTTGGTGTCATTTCTGCCTCCTGTTCTTCATTCTACCCAATCATAATCGATTCTTTCACCCTCTGTAATTGATCTACGTCAATTATTATAATTTAAAAATATCTCTGCACGCAAGAATGGGATGCTCATTCCGAGCATCCCATATTCCATGAGCTTTTTACATACATTCACATAAAATCTGATAGATCTCTTCCCGATCCAGTTCACGCGGATTGCATTTGATAATATTACAGGTATCCGCTACCTTGCGCAGTACCTCCGGTGTGATCTCCACCCTGGATCGCAGCTGTCCCATACGGGTCGGCAGTCCGCATTCTTTGATGAATTCCTCCAGCGCATGCAGCCCTTCCTCTGCCGTATCGACCCCGAATACCACCTGGGCGAACCGGGTGAATTTGTCCC
Source organism: bacterium (assembly GCA_050872965.1). Classification (GTDB taxonomy): domain Bacteria; phylum Bacillota; class Clostridia; order Lachnospirales; family Lachnospiraceae; genus W0P33-017. The sequence continues at coordinate 15,849 of JBNMHW010000052.1, forward strand.
CGGCATCCTGTAAGATGTGTCTGTAATAGGCCGGATGGATCACGGCAAGTCCCTGTCCATGGTTACAATCCGTATATGCACCTAACTGATGCTCGATCTGATGCGCCTGGAAATCTGTCAGTCTTCCTACTTTTAAGATACCGTTCTCTGCCATAGCTGAATCCCACATCAGGTTGCCCCTGGCCTGCACATCATTGATATCTGCCAATACCCGGCGCATATTCACGACTGTGTTGCGCATGATGGCCAGTGCCACATCATCGGACACATTATCCTGATCAGAAGTTCCCAGATAGGTCTCCATCGCATGGCTTAACGTATCAAAAGCGCCGGATAATACCTGCATCTTAGGCACAGTCATCGTGTAGGCCGGATTTAAGACTGCAAATGATGCCGCTGTACCAAACAGCGGTCCTTTCCACATCTTATCCTCACAGGTGATCACTGCTCCCGCATTCATCTCCGCGCCGGTGCCTGATGCAGTAACGATCGCTCCCATCGGGATTCCTGCTGTAGGAAATGTGCCCTTTGTATATTCCATCTCCCAGATGTCTTCTTCGATGACTGCCTGTGCGGAGATCACCTTACAACAGTCGATCACGCTGCCGCCTCCGACCGCGAGGATAAAATCTACGCTCTTTTCACGTGCGAGCGCAGCCCCTTCCTGCACTTTGGCATAGGTGGGATTGGGCATGATCCCGGAAAAGTCGACGATTTCTTTGCCGGCTTTCCCGAGTAGTGCATGTATCTCATCATAGACACCGGATGCCTTGATCGAACCGCCTCCGTAGGCCAGCATGACGGTCTTTCCGAATCGACCGAGTTCTGCCGTGACCGCCTGTTCGGCTGCGTTCTCTCCAAAATATACTTTCATAGGGTAAGAATAAGTAAAATCGTTCATTGTGCTGTCTCCTTTCACATGCTATCATTCGATGTTTTTCGATTGTTTGATTCCTTCACTACTGCTGATTATATTCTCCGATAGTAACAACCGGTCAATACTTTTTTGAAAAAAATCTGCAAAAATGTCAACAGCCGGATCGGCTCTTACTCTTATTTCCCTAATATTGTCTCATCCGCGGACGTCTGTCCTTTAAATTTTATTCATAGATTACCGGCTGCTCTTTTCCCGGATATAAGGTTGGATATTCCTCAATTCCGTTCAATAACGTAAGCAGTTCCTTCTCTGTCTCTTTTAATTTCAGAGGATTGATCTTCGGCAGATCCTTGGAAGTAATCTCACCATCAATATTCTGCACTTTTTTCAGCTGGGCTATGATATACCGCAGATCATAGAAAGTCGGAGCTACTTCCAATGTCTTTTTCTCTACTCCGGATAATGCATAAGCCGCATACATACCGGTTCTGCAGGAAGTCTCTACCGTAAATACAGCATCTGCCGGGGTTTCTACGTATTGCCCGATAAATGCAAGATTTGTACAACCTTCCGGAACGATCGTCGGACGATCTGCGATCTCCCTGGGCATGAACTGACTGGTAATATATGGCATCATACAGGTGGAAACATAGGTATGGGAGATCAGTTCCTCTTTCATATCCAACATTCCAAAATGATATAACATTTCTGTAAGGATCTCATCACCGGTACAGTCACACATGGGCTTCTTGATATAATTTCCGGGTCTTTCTCCCCAGAGTCCATATCCCCAGCCTACCTGCACGTTTTCCGGCTGGTTCGGGAAATACGGTGCATGGTACGGAATATATGACAGATCCCAGTTAGATTCCGGGAAGGAAATGATTCCCGTCTCACCGATCGGACGTTTGGATACCTTTTCCAGACGCTCGTAGAATTCCGGATAATCAGTGATGGTAGGGAAAAAGCTTACCCATTTTGTCTTATCAATATCACTGATAAATTTCTCCGGCTTTCCGAATTTATCATCCAGTTTCGCCAGTTTTTCCCATACACTGAATACACCTCTGTGTTCCGTATCTCTGTTTGTTTCCGCAACATGTGTATTATCTCCAAAGGCAGAGTTCTGACTCATGGAACCGTTTGTGAAAAATACCATATCCCGTGCTCCAACAGGCATCAGATATTCTTTTCCTGATGTCTCATATTTCAATTCTGTTACTGTATTATGATCATCCGTCATAAGAATCTCTGTTACAGATACTCCTGTTTTAAACTGTACACCCTTGCTCTCCAGCCATTTCTCGATCGGAAGAATGATTGCATCATATTCATTCAGATCTGTATGCAGAATTCCATGAAGATAATCACTTTCCGGCATGAAATGTGTGAAACGGCGGAAATATCTTTTCGCCTCGATTGCACTGTGATACTGTTTAAAAGCCAGCATATTGTGGAAGGTCAGCCACAGATTTCCATGGAAAAAGCTCTCTGAGAACACATCTTCAATGGATTTTCCTTCCAGTTCTTTCTCATCGCAGAACAACACCTTCAGCAAAGCTTCCATGCATTCCTCATCCATGGAGAAATCATGACACGGAATGGATTTTCCTTCTACGACCAGACGATACTCATTATGAAGCGGATGCTTATAATTATAATCCCATACATCGTCTAATACTGTACGTCCTTCATGACGCAGAGACGGAATCTTGGAACACAGATTCCACAGACATTCCATATTCGGCTCCAATTCACGCTCTCCACGACACAGATACCCATGCTGTGCATCTCCGGTTCCATCCATAGAACCTCCAACAACCGGATCTGCCTCCAAGATCATAATATTTTTTCCGGGCATATGAATATCATCTACCAGATGAACCGCCGCAGACAATCCTGCGATTCCACCTCCGATGATGTAAGCCTTTCGATTTTCAATTCCTTCCGGTGCTTTTGCATGATACTTCAAATCATAAACCTTCATAAATACATATCTCCTTTCCTGATGTGCATAATCACTGCATGCTTACAGTAATTCCTATACGTTAGTTGACATCTGTTACGCTATTCAGTATAATGACACATGCGAAAAATGCAATGAGGCAGACATGCCACTACAGTCACTTAATTGACAAAATACAATGATCTGTCTCCAAACTTATAGAAAAAGAGGGATTTTATGAAGGAAAAAATAGATTTTCGTGTTCAAAGAACTTATAAGATGCTATCCGATGCCCTGCAGGATATGCTAAAGGAAATGGACTTTGATAAAATTACAGTGACAGAATTATGCGAACGTGCAATGATCCGAAAAGCAACTTTTTACAAACATTTTGGGGATAAATATGAACTGTATGTTTTTGTGATTCAGGAACTTCAGACACGTTTTAAGGAAGAAAATGCTCTCATCTACGACGATAAACGTCCACAGACTTTTTATATCGCCATGATCGACCGTACCTTTCAATTCGTCGATCAGCACAGTGCCCTGTTTCGCTCTGTTATGAATAGTGGCAGTTCTAAAGTTCTGCTGGATATTCTCTCGGAAGAGATCGAATCGGACCTGCTCATCCACCTGAAAGAGGATGATAAAGCAGGCGCTATCTTACCGGCCAAACCGGAACTTCTTGCCTCCATGATCACCGGTGCCCTGGTTTATTCACTGAAATGGTGGATTCTCCATGATAAAAAAATGCCCCGTCAGGAGTTTATGGATGCGTGTATACAGATTGCGAGAAATATCAATTAAGGGAATACTTTTACGGTGTTCCCTTAATCATTTCTTTATTTTGATGACTCTTTGATGATCTGACTCACTTCCATGGAAATATCATTCAGGTTTCCATTCAGATTTCCCAGGAACCACTGTTTATACATATTCATGATCCCACCTGCAAAAAAATGAATCCGCATCTCAAAGCTGACCGAAGAACGGATATTTTCCGGAATATCCGTGTCTGTGTTCATATAATCAATAAACATCTTCTTCATCTTTTCTATAAAAGAATCGGATTCCTTCGTTGTAATAAGAATTCTGTAGAAATCCATATCTTCTTCCAGATAACGATTAATTTTCAACAATACAGGAGCCGGATTCTGAAAAAAATGTTCATATTTAAAATCACCCAGAACATTCATCATCTGCTCAATCACCTGATTTTCGAATTCTTCCATCACACCACGAACATCGGGATAATGTGCGTAGAATGTAGACCGATTAATGTCTGCTGCCTTTACAATATCGGTAACGCTGATCTTAGAATAATCTTTTTCCTGTATCAACTTCAAAAATGCTTCCCTGATCAGCCTTTTTGACCGTAACGCACTTCTGTACTCTTTTTTCTCCATCTGCATGCTGACTCTTCCTTTCAAAAACCATCAGTTTTACTTTTATTGTCGGAATTCCACCACTTCCGGCTTATCTGCAAATGTACGGAACGCATTGTTTACAGTCTGCCCGGCTTTTCGGAGTCCCGTTGCAAGAAGTGCTGTCCTTGCAATATCCCTGTCTGTAGATACAATCGTATCTTTTACCACTGTTCTGACATTGAGAAGTCTTTTCTTAATTCCTACAAATTCTGTCACCCTGTAAAGTGCCGCCCTGCCCTTTGCCTTTGTTTCATCAACAATATTCTTGGCAGTAGATTTTACCTGTACCTTTATCTCAGATACCTGTGACTTTATCTGCTCACATCTGGCATTGAGTCGCTCCTGTGCTTCTGTTAATGTTTTTTTTGCATTATTGATAAGGGTATCTTCCTGCATTTTCTTGATCTGGTCCTGCATACTGGTAAGTTCTTCTGTCATAGACACAATCTTTTTTTCCAGACCATCCACATAGGTGCATATCTCAAATACATCATTTTCTTATCTGTGAAAGCCCGCCGGGAACATCACCCAACGGGCTTGTTCCCGACCTCACGGTCAGATACATATGAATAGTTGTGTTTATCCTGCTAACACTAATGGTATATCCATTGAC
>JBNMHW010000053.1:0-20041 GCA_050872965.1 bacterium
ATGGCATAAATCTCCTTTGTAAAATGGTTTCTTGTCAACTCCATTATACCAAACGGAACAGGTTTATGCCTTTTTTGTTGGTTGAAATATTGAATTTTCAAGGTTCAGCACACCTTATTGGTGTGGGAAGTTTTAGTTATTTATATAGATATTTATACAAACTTTTGCATCTTACACCGGAATATGCTATCCTTATATGTAAGAAAACAGAACCGAAAGGAGTTTTTTATGCATACATTTCAACCTTATCCCGCAGAAATGCTCGACATTAATCCATTTTCCAAGATCGGCACCGAATGGATGGCCGTCACCGCCGGTGACAAAGATAAAGTCAATACGATGACCGCCAGTTGGGGCACAGTCGGCGTGCTCTGGGGCAAAAACGTCGTCAGCATCTTCGTCCGCGACAGCCGTTATACCAAGGAATTCATCGACCGGCTGGACACCTTTTCACTGACCTTTTTCGATGTATCCGACAAGGAGAACAAGCTGGCGCTCAAGTATTTCGGAGCTGTATCCGGCCGCGACGAGGACAAGATCTCCAATGCCAAGATGCATGTGGACTACGCTTCTGACGGAACACCCTACATCGATGAGGGCAATCTCGTACTGGTCTGCCGCAAGATGTCAGCCACAAAGATCCTGCCGGAACAGTTTCTCGACGCTTCCATCGACAGCAGTTGGTACAAGGACAAGGATTACCACACGATGTATGTGGCCGAGATCACGCAGATCTTAGCAAGATAAATACCTCTGTGAAACACCATGCCCCCACACGGACACAATCCGCGAGGGGGCATTTTTATAGATCTTATTGTTTTATCTGCAGGAGGTGCTGATCGATTCGATCGCTACCGCGCCTCCTCTGACAATCTCTATATTTCTGAACTTTGAGCGCAGCAGTGCGATCAGCTCATTGTTGCGACGCTCTGTCAGCATACACTCGAGCAGTACACTGTCTGTCCCGATGTCCTTGACCTTCACCTCAAATACCTGCGCAAACTGGAAGACCTCTTCCTTTTCTGCCGGTGTGATATCCTTGACCTTTGCAAATAAGATCTCCTTCATATGGATCGGCACATTGGTCAGATCGATGACCTTGATGACCTCGATCATACAGTTTAACTGTTTTTTGATCTGTTCGAATGTGACATCATCACTCGTTACACAGATCGTCATACGTGAAACCGTCTCATCCTCCGTCGTACCTACAGTCAATGACTGCAGGTTGTAGGACTTTCCGGAAAAAAGTCCCGATACCTTGGCCAATACACCGACGGTATTTTCTACATACAGTGCAATCCATCTGTTTTTCATGCTTCGATCGATCATTAATACCGCCTCCTTATCTCAATATCATCTCACTCATCGGATTGCCGCTCTTGACCATCGGAAGAACGAGTTCATCCGTGGCGATCAGGAATTCAATGATCGTGGGTGCATCGGTGTTTGCCTTGGCCTGTGCGAGCGCGGGTGCGATCTCTGAGGCTTCCGTCACACGGATGCCATGTGCACCGTAGCTCTCTGCCAGCTTTACAAAATCGGGCTCGTACGGCGGACAATTCTTGTTCGGTCCTTTGCAGTCCGCCGGACAGCTCTTTCGTCTGCGCAGACAGGTCGCGCTATAGCGCTTGCCGTAAAAGAGCTGCTGCATCTGACGCACCATGCCCAGATAATAGTTATTTAAGATACATACCGTCACTGGTACTTCCTCCACGACTGCCGTCGCAAGTTCCTGAATATTCATCTGCATACCGCCATCGCCGGAGATACATACGACATCCGCATCCGGCCGGCCGATCTTGGCTCCGATCGCTGCCGGGAAACCAAATCCCATCGTACCGAGTCCGCCGGAAGTGATAAAACGCTTCTCCGGTCCAAACTCCAGAAACTGCGATGCCCACATCTGATGCTGTCCGACATCTGTCACAACGACACCGCTGTCATATGCCTTGTTGATCTCCTGCATGATCATCTGCGGGCTCATACCCTTGTCCTCACGCATACCGAGCGGATTCTCCTGCTCCCATGCCGCGATCGTATCTCTCCACGCTTTTGTGCTGCGCGACTTTGCCCAGTCTAACATCGTCTCGAGTGCCAGACGCGCATCCGATACGACCGGGACATCGACCACGACATTTCGCGAGATCGATGCGGTATCGATATCGATATGTACGATCTTCGCATTCGGAGCAAATTCCTCCAGATCTCCGGTAATACGGTCGTTAAAACGCGTACCGATCGAGAACAGCACATCGCACTCGCTGACTGCTTTATTCGCTGCATATCTGCCATGCATCCCACAGTTACCGACGTATAACGAATGTCCGAGCGGCATGACTCCCTTGCCCATGACCGTCGTCACGACAGGTACATGCGTCTTCTCCGCAAACCGGCACAGCAGATCCTCTGCACCGGAGATATGCACACCGCCCCCGGCTAAAATGAGCGGTTTTTTGGCTGTCTGAAGCAACTTATATGCCTTTTTGAGCTGTCCGATATGTACGGATGTATTCGGCTTGTAGCCGCGGATCGTCACCTTGGACGGATACTCCGCATCTCCCGACTCATTCTGTATATCCTTCGGCAGATCGATGAGCACCGGACCGGGCTTTCCGGTCTGTGCGATATAAAATGCCATCTTGAGCGCTTTTCCGAGCTCTGCGCGGTCACGCACTGTCACTCCGTACTTCGTGATGCTGCGCGTCATGCCGACGATATCTACCTCCTGAAACGCATCGTTTCCGATCAATTTCAAAGGCACCTGTCCCGTGATGACAACGAGCGGAATGCTGTCATAATGTGCATCTGCCAGTCCGGTCACGATATTGGTTGCACCCGGGCCGCTTGTGACGATACACACACCGGGCTTTCCGGTCGCACGTGCATAGCCCTCTGCCTCATGGATCTGCGCCTGCTCATGACGCGGCAGGACGAGATGAATATCCTCTGCCTTATATAATTCATCAAAAAGGTCTGTGACCATGCCTCCGGGATAACCGAAGATCGTGTCCACGCCTTCTTCTCTCATTGCTTTTACAAATAGTTTCTTTCCGGTAATATCCATATTCTATGTTCTCCCTATCCGATAAGCTGTAAGCATTTTAACACAAATATCCATCCTGTCAAGGTAAACGCCGCCAGCAACGTGGTCATAACGACGATACTCGCAGTCAGTTCTCCATCATTGTTCATGTTCTTTGCCATGATATAGCAGCTCGGTGTGGCAGGAGCCGCGAGCATCACGAGCAGCGCGATGAGCTGTTCCCCCCGAAATCCACACCAGACTGCCACCGGTATGAGCACGAGCGGCTGCAGCACCAGCTTGATCGCAGATGCTGCCAGTGTCGGCTTCAGTTTCTTCACTGCCGCCCGGCCTTCAAATCCCGCACCCATGGCGATCAGCGCGAGCGGTGTCGCGGTACGTGCCACGTAGTTCACGGAATTGTCGATGATCTGAGGAAAATCGATCCTGAAATATGCCACGACCAGTCCGAATGCGATCGCTATAATGATCGGATTGGTCAATATGTTGATACCTGCTTTTTTGATCCTGGAATAATCCCGCGCTCCTCCGCTCTCCGCGCCATCGTCATTGGCCTCGAACGTCAGCACGATCACGGAAAAGATGTTGTACAACGGCACTGCACCGATGATCATGAGCGGTCCCATCGCGGATGATCCGTAGATATTCTCGATAAAAGCCAGTCCCATCACTGCCGCACTGCTGCGAAAGCTCGCCTGCACAAATGCACCGATCATCGTCCGGTCCTTCATCAGCCATTTTGCCATTCCCCAAATCACAAAGAAACACACGGTCGTCGCGAGCGCACAAAACAGCACATATCTGCCGTCAAAAGTCGCACGGATATCTACCCCCGCCAGATCACGGAACAGCAAAAACGGCAGCGTGACCCTAAAATTGAATTTGTTTGCGACACTGACGAAATGCTCATCCAGCATACCGCGCTGTTTTAAAAACCAGCCCAGCACCATGACTAAAAAGATCGGCAATGTCACATTGATACTGTAAATAAAGTTATCCATTACTTTTTCTTCTCATATTTCAAAAAATGATAGATCAGATCAAAATAGGTCTGTTCCTCGCTGTCATTCGTGATCTCCCACTCCGGCTTCTCATCCAGATTCGGGAAATAGGCATCAGCGTCATACTCAAAATCAATTTTGGTGATATGTGCCACATCGCACTCATCTATGAGCTGACGGTAGATGCTCTCTCCGCCGATGACGTAGATATCGTCGGAATCGTATTTTTTCAATTCCTCACGAAGTTCCTCCAGCGAATACACGATGACCGCATCCTTGACGCGATAGCTCCGGTCGTGCGTCAGCACAATATTTGTTCTGTTTTTTAAGGGCTGTCCGTTCGGGAAACTCTCCAGTGTCTTTCTGCCCATGACGACGACCTTTCCGGTCGTTGTCGTCCGGAAAAACTTCATGTCTGCCGGAATGCTGACCAGCAACTGGTTGTTTTTGCCGATAGCCCAGTTATTATCGACTGCTGCGATTAAATTCATACTGCGATTCCTCCTGCCTGATGATCGTTCACGCTCAGATCGCGACCGGTATATGCTCGATCTGCGGTCCGGTCTCATAGTCGATGAGCTTCACATCATCGCGCGTAAACTGATAAAAATCCCTGATCTCCGGGTTAAGCCAGAATGTCGGTGCCGGATACGGCTGCCTCGTGATCAGTTCCTCGACGAGCGGTACATGCCTGTCATAGATATGCGCATCCGCAATGACATGCACGAGTTCTCCGACTCTCATATCGCACACCTGCGCCAGCATATGCACGAGTACCGCATACTGGCAGACGTTCCAGTTGTTGGCGGTCAGCACATCCTGCGAGCGCTGGTTGAGCACTGCATTCAGGGTCAGCTTGTCATCACCCTTTTTCTGGGTCACGTTAAAGGTCATGCTGTATGCGCACGGATACAGGTTCATCTCATGCAGATCCTGATGCACATAGATATTGGTCATGATACGTCTGCTGAACGGGTTGTTTTTCAAGTCATAAATGACGCGGTCTACCTGATCCATCATGCCTTCCTTATACTGGTGCTTCACGCCGAGCTGATAACCGTATGCCTTTCCGATCGATCCGTCGGCATCCGCCCACTCATCCCAGATATGGCTGTGCAAATCATGGATATTATTTGATTTTTTCTGCCAGATCCACAGGATCTCATCGGTCGCACTCTTGATCGCTGTGCGCCGGAGCGTCAGTGCCGGGAACTCCTTTGACAGATCATAGCGGTTTACGACTCCGAATTTTTTGATCGTATAGGCGCTGCTGCCGTCCTCCCAGTGCGGACGGACCTTTTCGCCCTCTGTACTCGTGCCGTTGTCTAAGATATCACGGCACATATTGATAAATAGTGTATCTGCGTAACTCATATTTACCCCTTATCTATAATATGAATAACCGCCGGGTAATCCTACTCAGCGGTTATTCTTCGAAACTTATTTCTATGCCTCGTCAATCGCCTTGCCGATGTCATGACGCATATATTTATTCTCGAATGTGATCCATTCGGTCGCCTCATATGCTTTTGCACGGGCAGTCTTTAAGTCCGGTCCGGTCGCTGTGATGCCGAGCACACGTCCTCCGTTCGTCACGATCTCACCCTTGTCATTGAATGCGGTTCCCGCATGATAACAGAAATAGTCATCTTTTCCTTCAAACTTCTCAAAACCGTGGATCGGGAAGCCCTTTTTATAAGCTACCGGATAACCGTCAGACGCCAGTACGACGCAGACACATGCATTGTCCTCAAACTGCAGATCGATCTGATCCAGATGACCGTCGACACACGCTTCCATGACATCGATAATGTCATTCTTCATCCTCGGCAATACGACCTGTGCCTCCGGATCACCGAATCTGGCATTGTACTCCAGTACCTTCGGTCCTTCCGGTGTCAGCATCAGTCCGAAGAAAATCACACCGGTAAACGGTCTGCCCTCGGCTGCCATCGCATCCACGGTCGCCTGATAGATATATTTTTTACAGAAGGCATCTACCTCGTCGGTATAGAACGGGCTCGGGCTGAAATTGCCCATGCCTCCGGTATTGAGTCCGGTATCGCCGTCTCCCGCACGCTTGTGATCCTGTGCGGATGACATGATCTTGATCGTCTTGCCGTCTACAAATGAGAGCACGGATACCTCGCGTCCGGTCATAAATTCTTCGACAACCATGTGATTGCCCGCAGCGCCGAACTTCTTGTCCTCCATGATCTCCTTGACACCGGCCTTTGCCTCGTCTAAGGTATTGCAGATGAGTACGCCCTTGCCGAGTGCCAGTCCGTCTGCCTTGAGCACGATCGGCAGCTTGGCTGTCTCCAAATACTCCAGTGCCTTTTTCGGATCGTCAAAGGTCTCATAGCCGGCAGTCGGAATATTGTATTTTTTCATCAGATCCTTTGAGAATGCCTTGGAACCCTCGAGGATCGCAGCATTTTTTCTCGGTCCGAATACTTTCAGTCCTTCTGCTTCAAATGCATCCACGATACCGCCGACCAACGGATCATCCATTCCGATGATCGTAAAATCGATCTCTTTGTCCTTGGCAAATGCGATCAGCTTGTCAAATTCCATCGCACCGATCGGCACGCATTCTGCCTGTGCGGCGATACCTGCATTACCGGGTGCACAATAGATCTTGTCTACGCGGGGGCTTTTGGCCACTGCCATGGCGATCGCATGCTCACGTCCGCCGCTGCCTACTATTAAAACTTTCATGAGAACCTCCTTTGTACTGCATTATGATTTGATTATAACTCGTCCGTCAACGACCTCGATGCGGTCATTCGCAATGAGATCGATCGCGCGCGGCATGATGATCCACTCTGCCTGCTCCATCACGCGCTGCTGGAGTGTCTTTGGTGTGTCATCCGGCTGGATCTCTACCGCTTTTTGCAGAATGATCGGTCCGGTATCAGTCCCCTCATCTACAAAATGGCAGGTCGCACCGGTGACCCTGACACCGCGCTTTAATGCTTCTTCATGTACCTTCAATCCGTAAAAACCGGTTCCGCAGAACGACGGGATCAGCGACGGATGAATATTGATGATACGATTTTTATATGCTGCGATGAGCTGCGGCGGAATGATCACGAGATATCCGGCCAGAACGACCAGATCGATTCCCCGGCTAACGATCGTCTCTGTCAGCGCATCATTAAACTGTTCTCTCGTCTCATAGGACTTCGGCGAGATGCACATTGCCTCGATCCCGTGTTTTTTTGCACGCTCTAACGCATATGCATTGGCATTATTGCTGATCACCACATCAATGGCTGCATTTGTGATCTTCCCTGCATCGATCGCATCGATGATCGCCTGCAGATTCGTCCCGCCTCCGGATACGAGTACCGCTATTTTTAACATAAGGTCACTCCCTTTTCTCCGTCGGTGATCTTACCTACGACATACGGCGTATCTCCGGCAGCCTTCATAGCCTCCATGGTCTTGTCCACATCTGCGGGATCTACTGCTACGATCATGCCAAGACCCATGTTATAGGTATTGTACATCATCTGTTCCTCGACCTGTCCCTCGCGAGCCATCATCGTAAAGATCGGAGGGATCGGATAACTGTTTTTCTCGATCACGGCATGCTTGCCTTCGGGCAGCATACGAGGAATATTCTCATAGAAGCCGCCTCCGGTGATATGGCTGCATGCCTTGACGCGCACACCGGCTTCCTTGACATTCTTTAATGCCCTGACATAGATCCTCGTCGGTGCGATCAGCGCCTCACCGAGTGTCATACCGAGTTCTTCATGATATGTATTTAACGTCTCTGCATCCATCTTGAAGATCTTGCGCACGAGGGAGAATCCGTTTGAATGCACACCGGTCGATGCCATACCGATCAGCACATCGCCATCCTTTAAATCCTCACCGGTGATGATATCCTTTTTATCTACGACACCGACTGCAAATCCGGCCAGATCGTATTCGTCCTCGGGCATCAGACCCGGATGTTCTGCTGTCTCACCGCCGATCAGTGCACAGCCGGACTGCTTACAGCCCTCAGCCACACCACTGACGATCGTAGCGATCTTCTCAGGATAGTTCTTGCCACATGCGATATAATCCAGGAAAAATAACGGCTCACCGCCTGCGCATGCCACATCGTTGACACACATTGCCACCGCATCGATACCGATCGTATCATGCCTATCGAGCAGAAATGCCAGCTTTACCTTGGTACCACAGCCGTCTGTACCTGACAGGAGTACCGGCTCCTCCATCTCTTTGATCTTGTCCAGTGAAAATGCACCGGAAAAACCGCCGAGTCCGCCTAATACTTCCGGACGGATCGTTCCCTTTACATACTCCTTCATCAGCTCTACAGACTTGTATCCTGCCTCGATATCAACTCCTGAATGCTTGTAATCCATGTGTTTGTCCCTCCTGATCTTTCTCTATATAATTAGTAATTTTTATATCCGACTTCCTGCAGCTTCGCATCCTTTGCGATGACCTGCTCTTTTAATTCCTTGGAATAAGCCTTTAACCGGTCTAAGATCTCAGCATCGCCGGTCGCCAGTATCTTAGCCGCGAGCAGTCCTGCATTGGCACCGCCGTTGATCGCCACGGTAGCTACCGGAATACCGGTCGGCATCTGTACGATCGAATAGAGAGAATCACGTCCTCCCAAGGATGTCGTATGCATCGGAATACCGATCACCGGCATCGGAAAGATCGCCGCACACATACCCGGCAGATGGGCAGCCATTCCGGCGCCTGCGATGATCACCTTGTAGCCGCGCTCCTCTGCGGTCTTTGCATACGCAAAAAATTCTTCCGGTTCACGATGTGCAGAGATGATGTTCATCTCATAATCGATACCCAGCTTGTCTAAAATATCTGCTGCCTTTGCCATAATGGGCATATCTGAATCGCTGCCCATGACGATACCTACTTTAGCCATGATTGTTCTCCTTTTGTAATTCATACCATTTTACACAACTTCTATTATTCTAGCATACACTTTTTTGATAGAAAAGTATTTTTCATGAAAAACTGCGATTCCCGCACTATTCTTCATCCAGCGGAAGGTTCAGTTCCTCTGTGCCGGGCACGACAAACCGTCCATCCAGAATGATCGGATACTGTGTGCCGTCCGCTCCGATGGCAATGATCGAATCCAGCTCGTCATACGGGATCGTGATATCCGTATGGCAGTTTAAGTATGCCTTAGACGGATCTTCTCTGCGCAGCAGGGATACCTCGTTATCTCTGGCAATGATCTCCTTGCCATCCGGATTGTAGACTGCGGTGTCTTCTGCATGTGAATAACAGGTATCACCCACTGCAAAATGCGGGCCGGTCTTCTCCGCGATCAGGATCGGCAGCTTGTCTGCAATATCAAAATCGCGTCCCATGCGGTATGCCGTTGTGTTCGTTCCGATCGCGAATTCTCCCATCGGCAGCGTATCGTGATGCATGAGCACATTCTCATGGATCAGTTTTTTATTTTCTTCTGCACTTGCATAATTGCTACAGCTATAATCCGTCACTTTGCCATCCGTAAACGTCAGCGACAGATTCTCGTATCCGAGTTCATTTAAAAATACCTTTGTCACATGCAGCGTGCCGTTCGTGCCGGCCAGCACAGGAGAAGTAAACACTTCTCCGACCGGAATGTTGACATCGGCCACACAGTTTTCAAACGCGGTCTGATGCTCCGGGTCACTGAGCGGATGGATCTTGATCGTCAGATCCGTATGATTTTTCCCTTTACCCTTGACACACACATGATCCGCACGGTCCAAGACGTCGATGAGTTTCTGCTGCATCGTGCGGTAACGCATGTAATCCAGTGTGTTGATCTCTACCGTCCGTGCAAAGATCTCCTTGAAATTCCTGCCGATCGCCGGGATCGGATACGCGATGATCGTAAAGCTGCGCTCCTCGCCCTTGATATAACGGTTCATGATCTGCGCGCTCTCATTGGCATTGTACACGTTCAGCTCCTGCTGCTTATCCGTATAATGCAGCGCCTCGGGGGTATTCTTCGGCTGGAACGGTGTCTCACCGAATGTCTCTATCACTGCCGGGCCCGCATAGACAGCTGCCAGATCCTTGTATTTCTCATATGCTGTGCGCAGCACCTCCAGCCTGCGCTCCACGAATGCCTTATCCAGATAGAATGCACGGTCGGATTTGTGATCGTAGTCGAACTGACGGTTCACAGACTTGGCATAGCAGCCTTTTTTGCCGTTTCCGCGGTTGCCCATCGAGTTGATGCTGTCGCGGTAGATCACCGGCTGCAAGCCCATTTTTTCAAAATTTTTGATCGCGGCACGCACCATACGCTCAAAACCGATCGGATAACGCACATCGACCGTTTTCTTTTTCCCGAGATCCTTTCCGGTCACTTCAAAGCCGATCCGGTAGCCCTCCGTATAGGTATCCGCCATCGCCTGAATCTGTTCCTCGGACAGAGAGTTCAGATATTCTGCCACCTGCAGTTCACTGCTGCTGATATACTCACCGTAACGATACAGATAGGACAGATCGCTCAGATCGGATTCCATGACGATCTTTGTAAAAAAGTCCAGTGACGGATCAAGCATCTCGCGCACGCTCTGCTCCACAAAGATCTCACTGTAATCATGGAAAAACCAGTAGATGATCTGCTCGATCTCCTTTTTATCCGTTCCTTCCTCGCTCTCAAAGCAGTTGTAGACCTGCACAAACAGCTCACAGAGGATCGTGATATCCCGTTTTCTGCCCTCATATGCATAGGGAACGGCAGCGCGAAGCTCTGTATATAAAAAGCAGAGCGTCTGACCGAATTCCTCTCCCAATAACTCCTGCGCTACCTTGGGATTCGCATAACTGCGGTCATAGTTGCCATCCTGCAGCTCATAGTAAAACTGCCAGCTCATCTCCTCACATTCAAAGATATCCCTGTGATCCAGTGCGCCGTTTTCTTCTTTTTTCAAAGCCTCGTCAACCAGCACGAACAGGTCTGCAAGCCTGCGAAAATAATGCCAGTACACTTCCGGTACCTCATGCTCCTCCCGGAGTTCCCGGATCCGCGTCATGACCAGTTCGTATCTCTCACGCACCTCTTCATTTGCCGCTGCATATTCCTCTTTGTAACCCATATTTACCCTTTCTTAACTGATACCTTTTTTATAAAACTCCAAACAGGACAGCGATCCCCAGTCCATAGACAGCGATCCACAACAGCAGCATCAAGATCGCTGCCACCAGCGCTACTTTCGGAATGCCCCGGAATACATCTTCCTCCCGGTTGGCACGAAACGCGCTCACCAGTGCTACTATCTGGAGCACGAGTACCAGCGTTCCGACTCCGCCGACCAGATTGCCCGCATGCTCACCCATGCGGCTGGTCCGGCTGACCGCATAGATCAGCCAGATCAACGACACCGCTGAACCTGACAGCGATAGTATCCCTCGTCTGGAATAGCCTTTATTCGTAAATTTTACATTATATCTTCTCTTTTTCATCTCACGTACCTTATCATTTCACGCTGTCTGCCGACGATCCGTGACGATAGTTCCAATAGAGCTCACGCGCAATTCGAAAGAGCCCATAACCAAGACATACGCCGCATGTATTGAGCAATATGTCATCCACATCAAAGCTGCCTACCTTGCTGAATAGCTGCAAAATCTCTATCAGCAGCGAAAACTCCGCACCGAGGAGCATCGTTTTCCAAAATGATCTCGTATTTCTGACAAGCAGCGGTAAAAAAGTCCCAAACGGCACAAATGCGAGCACATTGCCCGCCAGATTGAGTGCCACAGCCATGAATCCAAGCTGCCTGCGATAGACGAGGAAACGCCTGATCTCATGAAACGGAATCAGATTATACTGATACATGCGCTCTGCGGTCGTTGTCCGACCGGTCGATTCCGCAAAAAACAGAAAATACGCCAGTGCTGCCAGATATGCCACGAACACTACCCAGCAGACCACATACTTTCTCTCCGTATGAAGTTTTTCCATTGGAATCTATACTTCCTTTACCCCATACTGCTCATAATAAGCATCAATGCGATGCTTTAATTCATCATCGATCAGTACCGTTCCATTGACCGGCTGATTATACAGTGCCTCTACGACCTCTGCCATCGTTACGATCGACTTGCCCTCAAAGCCGTATTTTTCCCTGATCTCATCGAGTGCGCTGACCTTGCCGCCCTGTCCGACTTCCATACGGTTCAGGCTGACCATCAGACCGACGATCTCTACATCTGCAGCTCCGCGCACCTTGGGCACCGTCTCCTCCATAGATTTGCCGGAGGTCGTGACATCCTCGATCATGACCACACGGTCACCGTCCTGTAAGCTGCTGCCGAGGAATCCACCCTTATCGGCACCGTGATCCTTGGCTTCTTTACGATCCGAACAATAACGGATCTCTTTTCCGTATAACTCACTGTAAGCAATGGCTGTCACGACCGCCAAAGGAATGCCCTTGTATGCCGGTCCGAACAATACATCAAAATCATCACCATAATTGGCGTGGATCGCTTTGGCATAATACTCACCGAGCTTTTTGAGCTGTGAACCGGTCACATAGGCTCCCGCATTCATAAAAAACGGCGATTTACGTCCACTCTTCAACGTAAAATCACCAAATTTGAGTACCTGACTATCTACCATAAAATGAATAAATTCTGACTTATAGCTTTCCATTCTATTCAAAACCTCCTGCTGTTTATATAATTGTGCTGATAATCGTCCGATTGCACCGGGAAATCTCCCGCACTCCGAACAGTTCCATCCTATCATAAAACCGAAATGACCACAATCTGTTTCCGAAAATATTCTGTGAATATTTCCCGCAGCCGCCTAGCCGGTGTATGCGCTGATCTTTTTGCGGATGCGCTGCAGGGCGTTGTCGATCGATTTCGGCGTTTTCCCCATATATTCTGCGATCTGTCTGTAGTCCATACCCTGCAGATACAGATCACACACCCGTTTTTCCATCGGGCTGAGTGACTGCTTCATCCGCGCAAACAGATCCCGGTAATTTTCCCATTCGATCAGCAGCCGCTCCGGATTGTGTTCGGAGGTATCTCCGATCAGATCACCGTAGGTCAGCCCGCTCTCCTCTGTGCTCTGCGCCGAAAGCGACACATACGAATTGAGCGGTGCATGCTTGAGTCTCTGTGATGCCTCGATCGCATGATACATCTGACGCGAGATGCACAGCTCCGCAAAATGATAAAAAGAGGCCTCCTTTTCCGGCGAATAGTCACGGATTGCCTTGAACAATCCGATCATCCCCTCCTGAATCAGATCCTCTTTCTCTGCCCCGATCAGATAGAGCGCATTCGCCTTCTTCATGACCAGGTGTTTGTATTTTTTACACAGATACTCCGTGATGCTGTCGTTTCCGGCAGACAACTGACCGAGCAGTTCCCCATCACGGATATCTTCATACGGGTTTTTGTTCATGTTGTTACCCCTGTCTGTGTTTTTATGCGTTCAGGCGCTGTCTCACGATCTCATAAGTCAGTACACCGCATGCTACGGACGCATTGAGCGAATCGATATCACCCTTCATCGGAATCGATGCGATCATATCGCAATGCTCACGGACCAGCTTGCTCACGCCCTCGCCCTCATTGCCGATGACCAGCCCGATCGATCCCTTCAGATCCAGATCGTACATCTGTGTACCGCCCATATCGGCGCAGACAAACCACATGCCCTCTTTTTTCAGTTCCTCGATCGTATTCGTGAGATTGGTCACTTTTGCGACCGGCGTATAATTAATCGCACCGGCTGATGCCTTGGCGACTGTCGCTGTGAGTCCGACTGCTCTGCGCTTGGGTATGATCACACCGTGTGCCCCCGCCAGATTGGCGGTACGGATGATCGCGCCGAGATTGTGCGGATCCTCTATATTATCCAGCAGGATCACGAACGGAGCCTCTCCGCGGTCTCTGGCGATCCGGAGGATATCTTCCACCTCGGCATACGAATATGCCGCTGACTGCGCGATCACGCCCTGATGCTTTCCGGTCTCGGAGATCTGATCCAAGCGCTCCTTTGACACAAAGTTTAAGATCGTATCATGCTTTCTCGCCTCGCGCACGATCGTGCGCACCGGGCCGTCCTGACAGCCATCTAACACATAGAGCTTGTCGATCGTCTTACCGGAGCGGAATGCCTCCAGCACCGCATTTCTTCCCTCGATCTTTGTCTCTGTCACATTTCCTGTCTCCTGTCCGTGTAACTGTGTATCTTCCATTCCGTTTCTACTCCTGTCTACTGTGTTTGTTCCGTGCCTCTGCGTATCTGGCCTCTCTCGGATGATAGCCGTCCAGCGCGATCTTCGTCAGTTCTACGATCCGCTCCATCTGATCGGTCAGATACAGATAACCCATCAGCGCCTCAAAACCGGTCGCCCTGCGATAATCATTCACAGATGCGTTCTTTGCCATCGTCGGTGACTTGGCATTGCGCCCGCGCCGGTAAAAGCTCTCTTCCTCCGCAGTCAGCACCGGAAGCAGCAGTTCCATCATCTTTGACTGCGCCTCCGCCTTGACATACTGGCTTGTCTGCCGGTGCAGAAGTCCCGCGCGCGTATTCGTCCGCGCCACCATCACGGAACGCACCACCAGTTCATAGACTCCGTCTCCGATGTATGCCAGCGTGAGCGGATTCACCGTGCGGATATCCGCATTGTGATCAATATCAAATTGCTGCCTGATATATGAATTTAAGCCCGTTTCCATTTCACGCCTTCTCTGGTGTCCTCTAAGATGATGCCCATATCCTTTAACTGATCACGGATCTCATCCGCTCTGGCAAAATTCTTTGCTTTCTTTGCATCGGTACGCTCCTGGATCAATGCCTCTACATCCGCATCGAGCAGCTCTTCCTTCTGCTCCAAGATAATGCCGAGCACATCACACAGCGTATTCAGACGGTCATAGAGCTTCTGTAAGTATTCTTTGCTGTTGTCCGAGCTGGCATTGGTATTGATGTATTTTACCAGTTCAAATACTGCCGATACCGCATCTGCTGTATTGGCATCATCATCCATCGCAGCCTCGAATTTCTGTACAAACGCAGCAGTCTCCTCATAGGAAGCGGCTTCTGCATCAGTCATCGCATCCGTGTCCGCAGCCTCGATCTGGCGCTTTAACGTGCTGCCTGCGGTCAGGATACGCTCCAGTCCGTTCTTGGCAGCCTCCATCAGATCCGCAGAGAAATTCAAAGGACTTCTGTAGTGCGCACTCAGCATAAAGAAACGCAGTACCTGCAGATCGTATTTTTCTGCAATGTCACGCACGGTAAAGAAATTGCCGAGTGATTTGGACATCTTCTGATTATTGATATTCAAAAATCCGTTGTGCATCCAGTATTTTGCGAACGGTACACCGTTTGCCGCCTCGGACTGCGCGATCTCATTCTCATGATGAGGGAAGATCAGATCCTCGCCGCCTGCATGGATATCGATCTCGTCTCCGAGATATTTCTTGGACATCACCGAGCACTCGATATGCCATCCCGGTCTGCCCTGACACCACGGTGAATCCCAGTAGGGCTCGCCTTCCTTTTTCGGCTTCCAGAGCACGAAATCCAACGCATCCTCCTTCAGATCTCCGGTCACCTTGATATCACGGTGCCCGGCCTGCAGATCATCGAGGTTCTTGTGGGACAGCTTGCCGTAATCTGCGAATTTTCTCGTTCTGTAATAGACGGTTCCGTCTGCCGCCGCATATGCATACCCCTTCTCGATCAGGGTGGAGATCATATCGATCATTCCCTGGATCTCTCTGGTCGCCAATGGATGCGTTGTCGCAGGTTTGACATTCATGTCTGCCATATCCTTTTTACACTCTGCGATATAACGCTCGGAGATCACGGAAGCATCCACGCCCTCCTCGTTGGCTTTTTTAATGATCTTGTCATCCACATCCGTAAAATTGGATACATAGTTGACATCATAGCCCTTGTACTCCAGATAGCGCCGGAACGTATCAAATACGATCATCGGTCTCGCATTACCGATATGAATGAGGTTGTATACGGTCGGTCCGCACACATACATGCTGACCTTTCCGTCCTCCAGCGGTACAAATTCTTCTTTTTGTCTGGTCATTGTGTTAAAAATCTTCATAGCTTTATTCCTTCCTGAATCAGATCTGTCTATGCAGATCCTTAATAATCACTATTATCCGTTTTCGCTGCCTAACATCTATCCTAGTGTCTGTCTGGCACAGCCTCCACAACCACTACAGCTTCGTCCGGTGTCAGCCACGGTCACACTCGCATCAAACATACTGTTTAGCGCACAGATGGCCTGCGCACTGATGCCTTCCTCCCGGCCTGTGAATCCGAGCCGTTCCTCCGTCGTTGCCTTCACATTCACCTGCGACGGATCTAACCCCAGCGTCTTTGCGATATTTTGCTTCATCTGCGCGATATGCGGTGCGAGCTTTGGTTTCTGTGCGATCACGGTCGCATCGATATTCTCCACGACATACCCCTCATCCTGCAACAGTTTACCGACATGCGCGAGCAGCTTCAGGCTGTCCGCTCCCTCATATGCCGGATCCGTATCAGGGAAATGCTGTCCGATATCCCCGAGTGCTGACGCTCCGAGCAGCGCATCCATCACCGCATGCACCAATACATCCGCATCCGAATGACCCAGCAGTCCCATCGTATGCGGGATCTCCACACCGCCCAGGATCAGCTTGCGCCCTTCGACCAGACGATGCACATCATATCCGGTTCCTACTCTCATATTTATGATATCCGCAGCCGCATATGTTCCCTCTGGATACATGATACGCTGCGATCCTCCTTTTTATTTTAACTGGCGATAATGTGCCAGCACCATCATCGCGATCTGGAATGTCATCGCATCATCAAATCTGCGGATGTCCAGTCCGACCAGCTTCTCAAAACGCTCCATCCGGTACACCAGCGTATTCCGGTGCAAAAACAGCCGTCTCGCCGTCTCCGAAATATTCAGGTTGTTCTCAAAAAACAGCCGGATCGTCACCTGCATCTCCTCGTCGATCTCCTGATCCGGCAGATGCTCACCAAACACCTCGTGCAAAAACAATTCACACAGATCAGCCGGCAATTCATGGATCAGTCTGGCGATACCCAGTCTGGAATATGCCGCCACCTCACGCTCCTCCTGAAAGATACCTGAGATCTGAAGTGCGAGAGCCGCTTCCCGATATGCATCCCGAAGCTCCGCCAGCGTCTGTTTTCTCGTACTGTAGCCCACGCGGGTCTTGATCATCAGCTCAGACAGCATCGTATCTACCGCTGACAACGCATCCTGCTGTGCCTGCTCCGGAGTGACATCCCCATCATATGCCTTGATACACACCAGATGTGTCTCATCCTGCAAAAACAGCAGATCCTGCCTGCCATCCGCAAACAGGCTCGTTAACATACGCAGCGCCGTATCCCCCGGAAACGGCTGCGCCAGTTCAAATAAAAACAGTACACGCGGTGCATCCTTCAGCTTGACCCGGCCTGCCAGCTTATACAGTTCTCCCTCCGGGATCTCTCCTGCCAGCAGCGCAGACGCAAACGCATTTTTATCCAGTTCCCTGCGGACTGCATCAAAAAACAATTGTACCGTACGGGCCGCCATCCGCCCCGGCACGGACAATTCTGCCGATGCGCCCTCCGCGATCAGCAACCATGTCTCATTCGCTGCCCTGACCGGAAATGCCGTGTATACATCCGCTTCATCCATAATAACAGCCGTTTCACTCTCTGCATACTTCCGGAAAAGCTGCTCCGGCTGTGCTCCCTCACAGGCAGTTTCAGGCAGCGTACCCACCACATACTCCCCCGGTGCACGGTAAAGCGCGAACCGGATTCCAGATATCTCCGTCAGATCCAATAAGATCCGCTGTAATTTTTTTTGCATGATCACACACTCATTTCCGCGATCGTATCTAACAGTCTTCTCGTATCCTCCCAGCCAAGACAGGGATCGGTGATCGATCTGCCATAGACCATATGGTCGCTGATCGGCTGATTGCCCTCCTCGAGATAGCTCTCGATCATAAAGCCTTTGACAAGTTTTTTCAGATCCTCGTTATGCCTGCGGTTATTCAATACCTCCTTGGCGATACGGATCTGCTCCTTGTACTGCTTATTGGAATTGGAATGATTCGTATCCACGATCACTGCACGGTTTGCGAATTCTTCCGGTCTGTATACACTCAAAAGCTGCATCATATCCTCATAATGATAGTTCGGATGACACTCTCCGCGGCTGTTGACATATCCGCGAAGGATGCAGTGTGCGAGCGGATTGCCGCTCGTGCTGACATTATAGCTGCGATAGATAAATGAAGTCGGATTCTGTGCTGCCTTGATCGCATTGAGCATGACAGACAGATCACCACTCGTCGGGTTCTTCATGCCGACCGGGATATCCATACCGCTCGCTGTGAGCCGGTGCTGCTGGTTCTCGACAGAACGCGCACCGATCGCCTCGTAGGATAAGATATCATCGAGATAGCTGCGGTTCTCGGGATAGAGCATCTCATCTGCCGCCGTGAGTCCGCTCTCACTCATCGCACGGATATGCATCTTACGGATCATGACCAGTCCCTTGTACAGATCCGGCTCCTGCGTCGGATCCGGCTGATGCAGCATGCCCTTGTAACCTGCTCCGGTCGTTCTGGGCTTATTCGTATAGATACGCGGGATGAGGATCAGGCGGTCCTTTACCTGCTCATTGACCTCGGCCAGTCTGCTCACATATTCGCAGACCGAATCCTCGTTGTCCGCCGAACACGGTCCGATGATCACGAGAAACTTATCGGATTCCCCGGTAAATACCTTTTTGATCTCTTCGTCACGCTCTTTTTTGCGTTCTGTCAGTTCCTTTGACAGCGGATATTCCATCTTTAATATCTCCGGCTCCGGAAGCCGGTTGTGAATTGTCATCGACATTTTTCTATCTCCTCATCATATCATTTTCCTGTTCCTGTGCCAGTTCTTCCTCTGTCATATATTTACGGAATACTTTTTCTACCACAGAATTGATAAATACCATCGCGATCGCCGGTATGAACCAGATGAAAGGCAGAAACAGCCAGCTCGCATACAATGCCACTGCTGTGATAAGCAGCACCAGCAGTGCCTTTACCGGATTGGTAAATGCCATGATCGCAGCATTTTTCAATGTTGTCTTCATCGTATCTTCAAACCGTGCCATATATGCAAACACAAAGACAAACCAGATCAATGTGATCGCCAGCAGCCCGTAAAACAGATAGACCATCGTTCCGATCTGATCTCCCGCCTGCAGATATGCATTGCAGATATTGATATCCAGATAAAACATCACGAATATCACCAAAAAGATCAGCCAAGTCTTGGTCGCCTGCTTGAAATTGCCACGGAAGGAAGACCAGTACTCCTTCCAGATGCCGCTGCGCTGGTTACGGATGACCTTATGTGTTGTATAATAATAGGCTGTTGTCGCCGCTCCGATCGTGATGACCGGCACGCAACTGATCAACCACATGATATTTAACAGTATCGCATCCACCGCCGAATTGACTGCTGACCACAGCTTGTTATCCGTATTAAAAAATCCTGCCATTCTCTATCCCCTCTATCCTGTATTTTACCTGTATTTTAAATTCATTGTAATTGTAAGTGTTTGGAACCCTTCTATCGAATAGTTACAATTCGTTTAAGTATATCACGGCACCTATAATAGTGTCAAATTTCACGCCGGAAAAATCTCTTGAAAAAATTTTCAAAAAAGTGTTGACATTTTCTGGTTCGTTCTGTATACTTGGTTAAGTCGGGTCGCGGAAACGACTTAGACACATGGGATCTTAGCTCAGCTGGGAGAGCATCTGCCTTACAAGCAGAGGGTCATAGGTTCGAGCCCTATAGGTCCCATCCTTAAACAAAATATGGCGAGATGGCTCAACTGGCTAGAGCGTCCGGTTCATACCCGGGAGGTTGAGAGTTCAAGTCTCTCTCTCGCTACTACATCAAGGA
>JBNMHW010000054.1:0-20016 GCA_050872965.1 bacterium
CGGATGCTCAATATCGCGCTGGTCGATGTAGGCGCGGGAACATCCGATATCTGTATCACGAGAGACGGCAGTATTATCGCCTACGGCATGATCCCTTTTGCGGGTGATGAGATCACAGAAGTAATTGTACAGCATTATCTGGTCGATTTTAATATGGCGGAGCACATCAAGCGTTCTTCTACCGTGGATGAAGAAGTGGAGTTCGAGGATATCATGAGCATCACACACAAGGTTCCGGCGAAAGAAGTGTGGGAGCTGGTGGCACCGGTCGTGGAGAAGATCGCAGCCGGAGTTGCATCCAAGATCATAGAACTCAACGGAGACAAACCTGTCAGTGCGACCTTCGTAGTCGGCGGAGGGGGAAAAGTGCACGGTTTTGTGGAGCATCTGGCGGAGGATCTGCATCTGCCGCAGGAACGTGTCGCACTGCGCGGAGAGGAAGTGTTGAAAACGATCGACTTCCTGCAACCTGAGATCGAGAAGGATCCGCTGATCGTCACACCGGTCGGCATCTGTCTGAACTACTACGATCAGAAAAATAATTTTATCATGGTACGGTTTAACGGAGAACGGATCAAGCTGTATGACAACAACCGTCTGACGATTGTAGATGCGGCATTGCAGGCGGGCTTCCCGAATGAATATCTGTTCCCGCGCAGAGGGCATGCGATCAATTTTACGGTAAATGGCAAACAGCGCATGATCCGTGGGGAAGCAGGTGAGTCATCCGTTGTCAGAATGAACGGGCGTGATGTCAATATCAATACACCATTGGAGCCGAATTGTGAGATTGAGATCGTTCCGTCTACGATCGGAGAGGATGCGGAATATACGATCGAGCGGTTAGAGGAATATACGTCAGCGACGCTCAGCTTTGAGGTCAATCATAAGACGGTGACCTGCCCGCGTTTTGTACTCGTAAACGGCAAATTGGAACCGCCGACTTATGAAGTACAGGATGGCGATCAGATCGATATCAGCAATTACTATACCGTGGCGCAGCTCGCGGAATTTATGGATGTTGAAGTTGATACCGAGCAGGAGATACTGGTAAATAACCGTGTGGAAAATATGGATGCACAGATCTATGAGAACTTCAGTGTGGATTGGACGGTGCTTACTTATCGTACTGCAAAGGAGGATATGCTGCAGACACCGGAGGAACATACGGCAGCAGAGACCGCAGGTGAGACGACAGATGTGAAGCAGGCAGCCGATCCGATGGAGAATGCCGGAACAGATACGCAGAAGCTGCCGGACGCGTCAGAAGAATCCACAGAGGAAAATAGACAAAAAAACACGGGAGAAGCCATCGAAGAAAGCACAGATGAAAGTATGGAAGAAAACGCAGAAGAGGCAGCAGAGGAGGAAACAAAACAGGTTTCCGAGCCGGTAGACTGCGCGGTATTTGTGAACGGAGAGGTGATCGTGCTTCGCGGAAAACCGGAGTATGTATTTATCGATGTGTTTGATTATATTGATTTTGATCTGTCTGATTCGCGTGGAAGGGCAATTGTTACAAAAGTCAATGATCAAAATGCGTTTTACACACAGACATTACATGAGGGTGACGAGATCGTGATCCGCTGGTCAGAGGATTAGGAGCGGATAGAGGATGAGATTATGCAGTATAGCCAGCGGAAGCAGCGGAAACTGTATTCTGGCTGGTTCGGACCGCAGCCATATACTGATCGATGCAGGGATCAGTGGCAAGCGGATCAGGGAAGGAATAGAGACATTTGGATTAACACCTGAGGATGTCAGCGGAATATTTATCACGCATGAACATATGGATCATATTCAGGGACTTGGAGTGATGGCGAGACGGCATGGGCTGCCGATCTATGGGACCGAGCAGACATTGCAGGCGGTTCGCCGGTGCGGATCTGTCGGACAGATCGATGAAGGGCTGTTTCATGTGATACATCCGGACGAGCCGCTTGCAGTCGGTGATCTGAGCATCGAACCGATCCATGTATCGCATGATGCGGCAGATCCAGTCATGTATGTGATCAGGAATGGAGACCGTTCGGCAGCAGTCGTGACGGATCTTGGAAAATATGATCAATATTTGATAGACAAACTGAGGGGTATTCATGTATTATTGTTAGAGGCTAATCACGATGTGCGTATGCTCGAGATGGGAAGTTATCCTTATCCGCTCAAACAGCGTATCCTGGGTGAGAAGGGACATCTGTCCAACGAGTCTTCGGGCAGGCTGCTGGGAAGCCTGCTGCACGATGGTTTTCAGGCAGTCATGCTGGGACATCTGTCCAAAGAGAATAATTATGAAAAACTTGCATATGAGACGGTTCGGCTGGAAGTGACACTCGGGGACAATCCATACAAAGGATCCGATTTCCCGATGTATGTCGCCAAACGGGACACACCGTCACAGGAGATTTACTGGTAATCAATAGGAATATACCCTATGATGTTTATACAGGAGGACAAGAAAATGGAAAATGCAGGAAACAAGACGATCATCACGGTATTAGGACATGATACGGTGGGAATTATTGCCAAGGTATGTACATACTTAGCAGAAAACGGCATCAATGTACTGGACATCTCACAGACGATCGTATCCGGATACTTCAATATGATGATGATCGTGGATATGACAGACTCCAAAGTACCGTTTGCGGATTGCGCGGCAGCACTTGACGGGATCGGTCAGGAGATCGGCGTGGCGATCAAGTGTCAGAAAGAAGAGATTTTTGAAAAAATGCACCGCATTTAAAAAGGAGATAGATCATGATCAACATCTGGGAGGTCGAAGAGACCAATAAAATGATCGAGCAGGAGAATCTTGATGTCCGCACGATCACGCTCGGTATCAGTCTGATGGACTGTATCACTTCTGATTTGGAACAGTTAAACAGAAATATTTATGATAAGATCACCACGACAGCAAAGGATCTGGTCGCTGTCGGAGAGCAGATCGAGAAGGAATATTGTATTCCGATCGTAAACAAGCGAATTTCCGTGACACCGATCGCACTGATCGGTTCTGCCGCATGTCATACACCGGAAGATTTTGTTACGATCGCAAAGACGCTGGATCGTGCTGCCAAGCAGGTAGGGGTTAATTTCCTCGGCGGTTATTCTGCTCTGGTGAGCAAGGGAATGACACGTGGAGAGGAACTTCTGATCCGTTCGATTCCTCAGGCGCTGGCACAGACAGATCTCGTGTGCAGTTCCGTAAATGTCGGATCGACAAAGACCGGTATCAATATGGATGCAGTCCGTCTGATGGGAGAGATGATCACAGCGACTGCAGAGGCGACAAAGGATGCAGAGGTGAATGGCTGTGCAAAGCTGGTTGTATTCTGTAATGCACCGGATGACAACCCGTTCATGGCAGGTGCTTTCCACGGTGTGACGGAAGCGGACGCGATCATCAATGTAGGTGTCAGCGGCCCCGGCGTGATGCGTAAGGCACTCGAGAGCGTGCGTGGCGCAGATTTCGAGACACTGTGTGAGACGATCAAAAAGACTGCATTTAAGATCACGCGTGTCGGACAGCTCGTAGCGCAGGAGGCATCCCGCAGACTGCAGATTCCGTTCGGTATTATCGATCTGTCCCTGGCACCGACACCGGCGATCGGTGACAGCGTGGCAGATATTTTACATGAGATCGGTCTGGAGTACGCGGGTGCGCCGGGTACAACAGCGGCACTGGCCATGCTCAACGATCAGGTGAAAAAGGGAGGCGTAATGGCTTCATCCTATGTCGGCGGCCTTAGCGGTGCGTTTATACCGGTCAGTGAGGATCAGGGTATGATCAATGCAGCGAAAGCAGGTGCGCTCACGATCGAGAAACTGGAAGCAATGACTTGTGTCTGCTCCGTGGGACTGGACATGATCGCGATCCCCGGAGATACCAGACCTACGACGATCGCCGGTATCATCGCAGATGAGATGGCGATCGGTATGGTCAATCAGAAGACAACGGCAGCGAGACTGATCCCCTGCCCCGGCAAAAAGGTCGGAGATTCCGTAGAGTTCGGCGGTCTGCTGGGCTATGCACCGGTCATGCCGGTCAATCCGTATTCCTGTGACGCATTTGTAACCCGTACCGGACGCATTCCGGCACCGATTCATTCATTTAAAAACTAAATAAAGGAGGCAATTATGCAGATCGAGGCATTAAGCAGCAAATTATCAGAAAACAGTTATCCCGGAAGAGGAATCGTCATCGGACGTTCTGCAGACGGTAAGCATGCAGTGACCGCATATTTTATCATGGGACGCAGTGTAAACAGCAGAAACCGTGTATTCGTAGAAGACGGAGAAGGTATCCGTACACAGGCATTTGACCCTTCCAAGCTCAGTGATCCGAGTCTGATCATCTATGCGCCGGTGCGTGTACTCGGCAATAAGACGATCGTGACCAACGGAGATCAGACCGATACCGTCTATGATCTGATGGACAAGCAGCAGACATTTGAACAGTCTCTGCGCACCAGGGAATTCGAGCCGGACGGACCGAACTACACACCTCGTATTTCCGGTATTATGCATGTGGAAAATGGCAGATATAATTATGCCATGTCCATCTTAAAGAGCAATAACGGTGATCCGGACAGCTGCAACCGCTATACATTTGCATATGAGAATCCGAAGGCAGGCGAGGGTCGTTTTATCCATACTTATATGAGTGACGGAGATCCGCTGCCGAGCTTTGAGGGTGAGCCTGAATGGGTAAAGATCGAGGGAGATATTGACAGTTTTACCAATATGATCTGGGAGAATCTCAACGAAGATAACAAGGTATCGTTATTCGTCAGATATATCGATATCGCGACCGGTACCTATGAGACCCGTATCGTAAATAAAAACCGTTAATACAATCAGGAATAAACGAGGAGGAGATAACGATCATGAATGAACTGGAGTTAAAATATGGATGCAACCCGAATCAAAAACCGTCCCGTATCTATATGGAGGATGGATCTGATCTGCCGATCACCGTATTGAACGGCAGACCCGGTTACATCAATTTTCTGGATGCCTTCAACGGATGGCAGCTTGTAAAGGAGTTAAAGCGTGCGACCGGACTGCCGGCGGCTACATCCTTCAAGCATGTTTCACCGGCAGGCGCAGCGGTCGGACAGCCGCTTAGCGAGGTAGAGCGCAAGATCTACTGGGTGGATGATATGGACATCGAGTTTACTCCGCTGGCAAATGCCTATGCGAGAGCCAGAGGTGCGGATCGGATGTCTTCTTTTGGCGATTTCATCGCATTGTCGGATGTATGTGATGTAGCGACTGCCAGCATCATCAAAAGAGAGGTGTCTGACGGTGTGATCGCACCCGGTTATGAGCCGGAGGCACTTGAGATCTTAAAGGCAAAGAAAAAAGGCAATTACAACGTGATACAGATCGATGCGGATTATGAGCCGAAGCCGATCGAGCGCAAGGAAGTATACGGTGTCACGTTTGAACAGGGCAGAAATGAACTGGTCATTGATGATGATTT
This sequence comes from bacterium, assembly GCA_050872965.1. Taxonomy (GTDB): domain Bacteria; phylum Bacillota; class Clostridia; order Lachnospirales; family Lachnospiraceae; genus W0P33-017. The sequence goes on from JBNMHW010000054.1 coordinate 5,486, forward strand.
CTTCTCAAATATTGTGACGGAAAATAAAGAGTTACCCGAGCAGGCGAAGATCGATCTGGCGATCTCTATGATCACACTCAAATATACACAGTCCAATTCAGTCTGCTATGTCAAGGGCGGACAGGCGATCGGTATCGGAGCCGGACAGCAGTCACGTATCCATTGTACGAGACTGGCCGGACAGAAGGCTGATAACTGGTGGCTCAGACAGAATCCGAAGGTATTGAATCTGCCTTTTAAGGATGCGATCGGACGCGCCGACAGAGATAATGCGATCGATCTGTATATTGGTGATGAGTATATGGATCTGCTCGCGGATGGTACCTGGGAGAATACGTTTACTGAGAAACCGGAAGTATTTACCGCAGAGGAAAAGCGTGCATGGCTGGATCAGAACACTGACGTGGCACTTGGCTCCGATGCGTTCTTCCCGTTCGGTGACAATATTGAGCGCGCGCACAAGAGCGGCGTAAAATATGTGGCAGAACCGGGTGGATCGATCCGTGACGATCACGTGATCGCAACATGTAACAAATATGGTATGGTGATGAGCTTTACGGGAATCCGACTGTTCCATCACTAAATTGGAAATTATGCAGGGGAATTAGAAATGTACGAATTGTTGAAAGAAGAAGGACGTGCCAAGCGCGGCGTATTTCATACGGTGCATGGTGATATACAGACTCCGGTATTTATGAATGTCGGTACAGCGGCCGCGATCAAGGGTGCTGTATCCACCGAGGATCTGAAACAGTTAAAGACCCAGGTACAGTTGTCGAACACCTATCATCTGCATGTGCGCACCGGAGACGAGACGATCAAGGAGCTTGGCGGTCTGCATAAATTTATGGTATGGGATCGTCCGATCCTGACAGACAGTGGCGGTTTTCAGGTATTTTCGCTGGCCGGACTGCGCAAGATCAAGGAAGAGGGCGTGCATTTTCACTCGCATATAGACGGACGCAAGATTTTTATGGGTCCGGAAGAGAGTATGCAGATCCAGTCCAATCTTGGATCAACGATCGCGATGGCATTTGATGAATGTCCTCCCGCACTTGCGGAGCGCCGGTATGTGGAGGATTCCGTAGCGCGCACGACCAGATGGCTGGTGCGCTGTAAGCAGAAAATGGCAGAGTTAAATGCGAGAGAGGATACGATCAACAAGCACCAGATGCTGTTTGGAATCAATCAGGGAGCTATTCTGGAGGATATCCGTATCGATCATGCCAAGCGTATCTCAGAACTGGATCTGGATGGTTATGCAGTTGGTGGACTGGCAGTCGGAGAGAGTCATGAGCAGATGTATCACATTCTGGATGTGACAGTACCGCATCTGCCCCGCAGGAAGCCGACATATCTGATGGGAGTCGGCACACCCGCCAATATTTTAGAGGGTGTAGAGCGTGGCGTGGACTTTTTCGACTGTGTTTATCCGACGAGAAACGGCCGTCACGGGCATGCCTATACGAATGAGGGCAAGATCAATCTGCTCAATCAGAAATTCGAGAAAGATATGCGCCCGATTGAGGAGGGCTGTGGCTGTCCGGCTTGTCAGAAATACTCCAGAGCCTACATCAGACACCTGTTAAAGGCGAAGGAGATGCTGGGTATGAGACTGCTCGTGATGCACAATCTGTATTTTTATAACAATATGATGGAGGAGATCCGTGATGCTCTGGATGAGGGAAGATTTGCTTCTTACAAGGCAGAAAAACTCTACTCCATGAGCCAGAATGAGATCCATCATAAAATTTATACTTGATGTTATCAGCACTTTAATGTATTATTGTGATAGTGTTTTTTTTAAAACAAATGGAAAGTAGGAGGAATTTATAATGATTTTAGCAAGTCAGGCAGGCGGCGCAGTCGGAATGGTATTATGGATCGTCATTTTGATCGCATTTATGTACTTCTTCATGATTCGCCCCCAGAAGAAAGAACAGCAGCAGAAGAGTGCAATGCTTCAGGCATTGGAGATCGGAGATACAGTACTGACGACCAGCGGTTTCTACGGTACGATCATTGACATGTCAGAGGATACCGTGATCATCGAGTTCGGTAACAACAAAAACTGCCGTATCCCGATGCAGCGTGCAGCCATCTCAGCAGTAGAAAAGCCTGAGGAGGCAGCCAAGGCCGCAGAGGAAAAGGATAAGAAAGACAAAAAATAAGTAAACAAATATTGCAGGGGCGTATACGAGACAACCGGTATACGCCTTGTCTGCATATATGCGAAAGGGAAAAAAGATGAATTATCATGTAGGTGTGATCGCCGGAGATGGTATCGGACCGGAGATCGTAGCAGAAGCAAAAAAAGTACTTGATACCGTAGGTAAAAAATATGGACACAGCTTTGATTATGAAGAGATCCTGATGGGTGGATGCTCGATCGATGCGACCGGAGTTCCGCTGACAGATGAAGCGATCGCGCAGGCAAAGGGCAGCGATGCCGTGCTGATGGGATCGATCGGAGGAAATACCGCAACATCGCCCTGGTATCAGCTGCCGCCGCAGCTACGCCCGGAGGCTGGATTGCTCAAGCTTAGAAAGTCATTAAATTTATTTGCAAACCTGCGCCCGGCATATCTGTATGCAGAACTCAAGGAGGCATGTCCGCTGCGCGATGATATCATCGGGGATGGATTTGACATGATGATCATGCGTGAACTGACCGGAGGATTGTATTTCGGAGACCGCGTGACCGAAGAACGCGACGGTGTGATGACAGCGGTCGATACACTTACATATAATGAGAATGAGATCCGCCGTATTGCGGTCCGCGGATTTGATATTGCCATGAAGCGCCGTAAAAAGGTGACGAGTGTAGACAAGGCAAATGTACTGGATTCTTCCAGACTCTGGAGAAAGATCGTAGAAGAAGTCGCAAAGGATTATCCGGAAGTTACTTATGAGCATATGCTGGTTGACAACTGTGCAATGCAGCTCGTGAAGGATCCGAAGCAGTTTGATGTCATCCTGACCGAGAACATGTTCGGAGATATCTTATCGGATGAGGCAAGTATGGTGACCGGATCGATCGGTATGCTGTCATCTGCCAGCTTAAATGATACAAAATTCGGCCTGTATGAGCCCAGTGGCGGATCAGCACCGGATATTGCCGGCAAAGGCATTGCCAATCCGATCGCAACGATTCTGAGTGCGGCGATGATGCTTCGTTACAGCTTTGATCTCGATGCCGAGGCAGATGCGGTAGAAGCAGCAGTGAAGCAGGTATTGAAGGATGGTTACCGTACGATCGATATCATGCCGCAGGAAGATGATAAGAAAGCAACTGTCACACAGGTAGGAACCGTACAGATGGGTGACCTGATCTGTGAACGTATATAATAACGATTCAGAAAAGAGGAAGTAGCTATGATAAGTGATAACGCACGTGCCGGTATGCAGCAGGCACCGGCAAGAAGTCTGTTTAATGCTCTGGGATTTACCGCAGAGGAATTAAAGAAGCCGATGGTAGGTATCGTTAGTTCTTACAACGAGATCGTACCCGGCCATATGAATATTGACAAGATCGTAGATGCAGTAAAGCTCGGAGTCGCTGAGGCGGGTGGTGTTCCCGTGGTATTCCCTGCAATCGCTGTCTGTGATGGTATCGCAATGGGTCACGTAGGTATGAAATATTCACTCGTGACACGTGATCTGATCGCGGATTCTACCGAATGTATGGCGATCGCACATCAGTTTGACGCACTCGTGATGGTGCCCAACTGTGATAAAAACGTACCGGGTCTTCTCATGGCAGCGGCTCGTCTGAACATTCCGACCGTATTCGTATCCGGCGGCCCGATGCTGGCAGGACATGTCAAGGGACAGAAGCGAAGCCTGTCATCTATGTTTGAGGCAGTCGGAAGCTATGCGGCAGGTACGATGACAGAGGACGATGTGACCGAGTTTGAGAATAAGGTATGTCCGACCTGTGGTTCATGTTCCGGTATGTATACCGCTAACTCTATGAACTGTCTGACCGAGGCACTGGGTATGGGACTTGGCGGAAACGGAACGATTCCCGCTGTATATTCCGAGCGCCTGAAGCTGGCAAAGCATGCAGGAATGGCAGTCATGGAGCTCGTACGCACAAATATCCGTCCGCGTGATATCATGACTAAAGAATCTATTATCAATGCACTGACCGTAGACGTGGCACTCGGATGCTCTACCAACAGTATGCTGCATCTGCCTGCGATCGCACATGAGATCGGATTTGACTTCGATATCTCTTATGCGAACCCGATCAGTGAAAAGACCCCGAATCTGTGTCATCTGGCACCGGCAGGCCCGACTTATATGGAAGATCTGAACGAGGCCGGCGGTGTATATGCAGTCATGAAAGAACTGGCAGATATCGGACTGTTAAATACCGATTGTATGACCGTGACCGGACAGACGATCGGGGAAAATATCAAAAATGCAGTGAACCGTAATCCGGAAGTCATCCGTACCGTAGACAATCCGTACAGCAAGACCGGTGGACTGGCTGTATTAAAGGGTAATCTGGCACCGGACGGATCGGTTGTCAAGCGTTCCGCAGTCGTAGATGAGATGCTCGTCCATGAAGGACCGGCACGTGTATTTGACTGTGAAGAGGATGCGATCGCAGCGATCAAGGGCGGCAAGATCGTCAGTGGCGATGTCGTTGTGATCCGTTACGAGGGACCGAAGGGCGGCCCCGGTATGAGAGAGATGCTCAATCCTACTTCTGCGATCGCAGGAATGGGACTCGGATCTTCCGTAGCCCTGATCACAGACGGCCGTTTCTCAGGTGCGAGCCGTGGTGCTTCCATCGGACACGTATCGCCGGAAGCTGCTGTTGGCGGACCGATCGCATTCGTAGAAGAAGGCGATATCATCAGCATCAATATTCCTGAGATGACACTGGAATTAAAGGTGTCCGACGAGGAACTCGCAGCACGTAAGGCAAAGTGGCAGCCGAAGGAACCGAAGGTAACGACCGGATATCTGGCCCGTTATGCAAAGATGGTTACATCAGGCAACAGAGGAGCCATTCTGGAGATCAAGTAATACATAGCAAAGGGGAAATAACATGCAGCTCACAGGCGCAGAGATCATCATTGAATGTTTAAAAGAGCAGGGCGTGGATACCGTGTTCGGTTATCCCGGCGGAGCGATCTTAAATGTTTACGATGAATTATATAAGCACAGTAATGAGATCAGACATATTCTGACTTCTCACGAACAGGGCGCGAGCCATGCGGCAGACGGTTATGCGAGAAGCACCGGAAAAGTCGGTGTCTGTCTCGCTACATCGGGACCGGGTGCTACGAATCTGGTCACCGGTATCGCGACTGCCTATATGGATTCCGTTCCGATGGTAGCGATCACCTGTAACGTAGGAGTATCGCTGCTTGGTAAGGATAGTTTTCAGGAGATCGATATCACCGGTGTGACGATGCCGATCACCAAGCACAATTTTATAGTGAAAGATGTGACACAGCTGGCAGATACGATCCGGCGGGCATTTGCGATCGCACAAAAAGGCAGACCCGGTCCGGTTCTTGTGGATGTGCCCAAGGATGTCACAGCCAACAAGGCGGATTATGAGGCGATCGTCCCTGCGCACACACCGCGCAGTGCACATCCGATCTCGGAGCGCGAGATTGAGACGGCACTTGGCCTGATCAAAAAGGCCAAAAAACCGTATGTATTCGTCGGTGGAGGCGCAGTGATCTCAGAGGCATCAGATGAGCTAAAGCGTTTTGTATCACTTCTGCAGGCTCCGGTCTGTGATTCACTTATGGGTAAGGGTGCATACGACGGAACCGATCCGTTGTATACCGGCATGCTCGGTATGCATGGCACCAAGGTATCGAATTTTGGTGTCAGCGAGTGCGATCTGCTCGTTGTTGTTGGCGCACGCTTCTCGGATCGTGTGATCGGTAATGCAAGCAAGTTTGCACGGAAGGCTAAGATCGTACAGATCGATATTGATCCGGCAGAGGTCAATAAGAACATCGTTGTGACTGCGAGTGTGATCGGAGACGCGAAGACCGTGCTCGCACAGCTCAATGCACAGTTAGAACAGCAGAACCATGACGAATGGCTGGCACACATTGCTGAGTTAAAAGATAAATACCCGTTAACCTATGCTCCGGATGGGCTGAGTGGTCCGTATATGATGGAGCAGATCTACAAGCAGACCAAGGGTGATGCGATCATCGTCACAGAGGTCGGACAGCATCAGATGTGGGCAGCACAGTATTATAAATACAGCAAGCCCCGTACATTACTGACATCCGGTGGACTGGGAACGATGGGTTACGGTCTGGGCGCTGCGATCGGTGCACAGGTTGGCAATCCTGATAAGCAGGTAGTCAATTTTGCCGGAGACGGATGCTTCCGTATGAACATGAATGAGATCGCAACTGCGGTCAGACAGCAACTGCCGCTGATCGAAGTGATCGTCAATAACCATGTACTTGGCATGGTACGCCAGTGGCAGGATCTGTTTTATAACCAGCACTACTCGGCAACTGTTCTGGATGACGGTGTTGATTATGTGAAGCTGGCAGAGGCGATGGGTGCGACTGCATTCCGTGCGACTACGCGGGATGAATTCGATCAGGCATTCGCTAGGGCGCTGAAGATCAATGGGCCGGTCGTTATCGATGCGATCATTGACCGTGATGATAAGGTATGGCCGATGGTAGCGCCGGGCGCACCGATCAGCGAAGCATTTACCGACGAGGATTTGAAGAACAAAAATAATTAAGCTAGTTTATTTATCTATAGAGGAGGATATATAGTAATGAGCAGAGTATATAATTTTTCTGCAGGACCTGCAGTATTACCGGAAGAGGTATTAAAAGAAGCAGCAGACGAGATGCTGGATTACAGAGGATGCGGAATGTCTGTTATGGAGATGTCACATCGCTCCAAAGTCTATGATCAGATCATCAAGGAGGCTGAGGCTGATATCCGTGACCTGATGAACATTCCTGATAATTACAAGGTATTATTTTTACAGGGTGGTGCATCACAGCAGTTCGCTGCGATCCCGATGAACCTGATGAAGAACAAAAAAGCCGGATATATCATCACCGGACAGTGGGCAAAGAAAGCCTTCCAGGAAGCAAAGATGTACGGAGAGGCTGTAGAACTGGCATCTTCCGCAGACGAGACATTCTCTTACATCCCGGATTGTTCTGATCTGCCGATCACAGATGATATGGATTATGTATATATCTGCGAGAATAATACGATCTATGGTACAAAATATAAGACATTACCGAATACCAAGGGCGTAGATCTGGTCGCAGATGTATCTTCCTGCTTCTTATCAGAGCCGGTAGACGTGACCAAATACGGCGTGATCTACGGTGGTGTACAGAAGAATGTCGGACCGGCAGGAGTAGTGATCGTGATCATCCGTGAAGACCTGATCCGTGACGATGTTCTGCCCGGAACACCGACCATGTTAAAATACAAGACACAGGCAGACAATGACAGCCTGTACAATACACCTCCCTGCTACGGCATCTATATCTGTGGCAAGGTATTTAAGTGGATCAAGAAGATGGGCGGCTTACAGGCTATGAAGGAGCATAATGAGAAGAAGGCGAAGATCCTGTATGATTTCCTTGACCAGAGCAAGCTGTTCAAGGGCACCGTACGCAAGGAAGACCGTTCACTCATGAACGTTCCGTTTGTAACAGGTGATGCCGATCTGGATGCAAAGTTTGTCGCAGAGGCAAAGGCAGCCGGATTCGAGAACCTGAAGGGACATCGTACCGTTGGCGGTATGCGTGCATCTATCTACAACGCAATGCCGATCGAAGGTGTCGAGAAGCTGGTAGAGTTTATGAAGAAGTTTGAAGAGGAGAATGCTTAAAATGTTTAATTATACTTGTTTAAATCCGATCGCAAATGTAGGTTTGGACTTACTGGATGATCAGTACAAAAAGGTAGATGATCTGGCAGATGCACAGGCAGTGCTCGTGCGTTCCGCAGCAATGCATGACCTGGAGCTTCCGGCCGGACTGGATGCAGTAGCCAGAGCAGGAGCCGGAGTCAACAATATTCCGTTAGATAAATGTGCCGAGAAGGGTATCGTGGTATTCAATACACCCGGTGCCAATGCAAACGGTGTCAAGGAGCTTGTATTCGCAGGAATGCTGCTCGCAGCCAGAGATGTCGTAGGTGGCATCAACTGGTGCGCATCAGAAGCAGGCAATGCAGATATCGCGAAGATCGCAGAGAAGCAGAAAAAGAATTTTGCCGGAACAGAGCTTTCAGGCAAGAAGCTCGGTGTGATCGGACTCGGTGCGATCGGCATCAAGGTCGCAAACACAGCCAGACATTTCGGCATGGAAGTATACGGTTACGATCCTTACATTTCAGTCAATGCAGCATGGAGCCTGTCACGTGATGTCAAGCACATCAGTGATCTGGAGACGATCTATAAAGAGTGCGATTACATCACCGTACATGTACCGCTGATGGACAGCACCAAGAAGATGATCAGTGCAGAGGCAATCGCTATGATGAAGCCGACCGCAGTCGTACTCAACTTTGCACGTGATCTGCTCGTAGATGAGGAAGCAGTCGTAAAGGCTCTCGCAGAGGGCAAGCTGCGCAAGTATGTATCAGATTTCCCGAATCCGACAACCGTCGGACAGCCCGGATGCATTGTCAGCCCGCATTTAGGAGCTTCCACAGAGGAATCAGAGGACAACTGTGCAGTCATGGCTGTCAAGGAGATCCGTGATTACATGGAGAACGGTAATATCAAAAATTCTGTAAACTATCCGAACTGTGATATGGGCGTATGCCAGACAGCAGGACGTGTAGCACTGCTTCATAAGAATGAGAAGGGTGCGATCGGCAGCTTTACGGCTGTTCTGGCAGATGCCGGTGTCAATATCGACAACATGTCTAATAAGAGTAAAGGCGATTATGCATATACCATGATGGACGTAGACGCGACAATCGCTGATGATGTAGCTGCAAAGCTTGCTGCTTTGCCCGGTGTATTCAAGGTGAGGGTGATTAAATAATGGCGAATATCAAACCATTCCGGGCGATCCGCCCGACAGTGGACAAGGCAGCGGCGATCGCTGCTTTGCCCTATGATGTCTACAACAGACAGGAGGCAAAGGAAGTCGTAAAGAACAATCCGGACTCCTTTTTGAACATTGACCGTGCGGAGACACAGTTCGATGACTCGGTCGATACTTATGCAGAATGTGTTTATCAGAAAGCACACGATCTGCTCTGGGACAAGATCAACAAGGGTGACTTTATCCGTGATGAAGCCCCCTGCTATTATATCTATGAACTGACGATGGACGGACGCGTGCAGACCGGTATCGTAGCATGTGCATCCATTGATGACTACGAAAATCAGGTCATTAAAAAGCATGAGAATACACGTGCCGATAAAGAGGCAGACCGTATCCACCATGTAGACAGCTGTAATGCACAGACCGGACCGATCTTTCTGGCATACCGCGCGAATGCGGTCATCCGTGAGATCGTTGCCAGAACCAAACAGACAGATGCAGTCTATGATTTTACATCCGAAGACGGTATCCGTCATCGCGTATGGGTCATTTCGGATGTAGCAGATATCGATGCGATCCGCGGTGCATTTGACGGTATCGGAGAGATCTATATCGCAGACGGACATCATCGTGCCGCATCTGCAGTCAAGGTAGGGTTGAAGCGTCGCGCCGAGCATCCGGATTATGACGGCAGTGAGGAGTTTAACTACTTCCTGTCCGTGTTATTCCCGGACGAGGAACTGATGATCATGGATTACAACCGCGTAGTCAAGGATCTGAACGGTCTTACAGCAGAGAAATTCCTGAAAAAAGTGCAGGAACTGTTTGATGTGACACCGGTGTCAAGGGAAGACCGTAAACCGCAGAAAAAGGGCGATTTTTCGATGTATTTAGACGGAAAATGGTATCTGTGCACGATCCGTGAGGCTGATCGCAGCAATGATCCGGTGAAGGGACTGGACGTTTCTCTGTTACAGGAACTGCTGCTCACACCGGTACTGGGGATCGGAGATCCCAAGACAGACAAGCGTATCGATTTTGTCGGTGGTATCCGTGGACTGGATGAACTGGAGCGCAGATGCAGCGCGGATGGAGACAGTGTGGTCGCATTTGCAATGTATGCGACGGATATCAGCGAATTGTTTGCAGTCGCTGATGCAGGCCTGTTGATGCCGCCGAAGTCTACCTGGTTTGAGCCGAAGCTGCGCAGTGGTCTGTTTATCCACGAGATCTGATAAGGAGAAGCTGCATGATGACAGATGGACAGAAAGAATTGTCATTGCTTCAGCAATATTTACATGATGCACTTCCGGCACTGATCAGCTTTGCGCTGTCGGTCATCGGAGCGGTAGTGGTCTATCTGATCGGTGTCCGTATCATCAAATTATTGCGTAAACTCTTAAAACGGATGCTGCAGAGACACAATGTAGATGCAGGTGTCCAGCAGTTTTTGGATGCGATCGCCAAATTCGCGGGCTATTTTATACTGGTACTGATGATCCTCGGATTCTTTGGGATCACGACGGCGTCAGTGGTAGCGGTACTCGGATCTGCCGGTCTGACACTGGGTCTGGCACTGCAGGGCAGTCTGTCGAACTTTGCCGGCGGTGTGCTCATCCTGATGCTCAAGCCGTTTGTCGTCGGTGATTATATCATTGAGGAAAGCGGAAAAAACGAAGGATATGTGCATGAGATATCGATCTTTTATACGACCTTGCGGACGTATGAGGGAACGTTGGTTGTGATTCCCAATGGGACATTGGCGAACAACAGCACCACCAACCTGACAAAGAGTGGAAAGCGAAGAGTGAATATTACGGTTGATGTCGCGTATGGCGCAGATCTTGCACGTGCCAAGCAGATTCTGCAGGATGTGGCAGAGCGGTCATCCTACCGAATGGAAGATCCGGAGCCGTTTGTGGTTGTATCGGAACTGGCGGAGAGCAGTGTAAAACTGACGGTGTATGTCTGGACACAGCCGGATCTGTATTTCAGGGAGCTCTGGCAGCTCAATGAGCAGATTAAGCTGGCATATGATAAAGCCGGTATAGAGATTGCATTTCCGCAGTTGGATGTGCATGTTCGATAAAAATAAGTGTTTTTCAATGAAAAGAATTGACAAAATTGCTCAAATGTGCTAATTTGAATCTAGTGTTGAAAAAGCTGCACCAAAGAGGCGTGGAATTTCAAGCAATATCTAATTGAGTTTAGGAGGAAGTATTATGCAGCAGGGAACTGTAAAGTGGTTTAACGCAAAAAAAGGCTACGGATTTATTTCTGATGAAGCCGGCAACGAAGTATTTGTTCATTTCTCAGCACTGAATATGGACGGCTTCAAGGAATTGAAGGATGGCGAGAAGGTTGAGTTCGAAGTTGTAGAGGGAGAAAAAGGACCTCAGGCAGCTAACGTTACCAGAATCTAATTCGTCACAATATTTTGTTTTGCACACAGAAAACAGTCATTCCATTGGGATGGCTGTTTTTTTATACTTTTTTTCAAATCATAAACGTGTTATACTATTGGAGTTATTGGAAATAATAGCTATAAATAATAAGACGACAGTTGGAGGAATTAAGATTGAACAGCACACAGATATCACAATTGACAGCCTATGAAGTGCTCCGTGAGGAGACGCTGACTGACCTTGGTTCAAAAGGAACGCTGCTGAGACATAAAAAGAGCGGTGCCAGGATCGCACTGGTGGAAAATGATGATGAGAATAAGGTGTTTTACATCGCATTCCGGACACCGGTGGATGATTCTACCGGCGTACCGCACATTATCGAGCATACCGTATTGTGCGGATCGGATGATTTCCCGGTGAAAGATCCGTTTGTTGAGCTTGCGAAAGGTTCTTTAAATACGTTCCTTAATGCAATGACCTATCCGGACAAGACGATCTATCCGGTAGCGAGCTGCAATGACAAGGATTTCCAGAATCTGATGCATGTGTATCTGGACGCTGTATTCAATCCGAATATCTATAAGCATAAGGAGATCTTTTTACAGGAAGGATGGCACTATGAGCTGGAGAACACGGATGCTCCGATCACGTTGAACGGCGTGGTATACAACGAGATGAAAGGCGCATTTTCATCGCCGGAGGGCGTGCTTGACCGTGTCGTATTGAATTCGCTGTTCCCGGATACGACTTATGCCAACGAATCGGGCGGAGATCCGGAAGTCATTCCGGAACTGACCTATGAGCAGTATCTCGATTTCCACAGACGCTACTATCATCCGTCTAATTCTTATATCTACCTGTATGGTGATATGGATATGGCAGAGAAACTGCAGTGGATCGATGAACATTATCTGTCACAGTATGACAATCAGCCGGTGGATTCCGTGATCGGCAGACAACAGCCGTTTGAACGACCGGTAACCGTCGAAAAGGAATATCCGGTGGCGAGCAACGAACCACTGACAGACAATGCATATCTGGCATACAACATGGTCATCGATACCGTGTTGAACAAAGAATATTATCTGGCATTTGATGTGTTGGATTATGCATTGCTGGGGGCACCGGGAGCACCGCTCAAGCAGGCACTGCTGGATGCGGGTATCGGTAAAGATATTATGAGTTCGTATGACAATTCGACGTATCAGCCGATCTTTTCCATCGTAGCCAAGAATGCGAATGCCGGCGATAAGGAACGCTTTGTACAGATGATCCGCGAGACGCTGGAGCAGATCACACAGGACGGGCTCAACAAAAAGGCATTACTGGCCGGTATCAACAGTGCGGAATTTAAGTACAGAGAAGCAGATTTCGGCGCTTATCCGAAGGGACTCATCTATGGACTGCAGTGTATGGACAGCTGGTTATACGACGAGTCAGAGCCGTTTATGCATATCGAGGCAGGTGAGACATTTGCTTATCTGCGCGAGCAGGCAGAGCAGAATACCGGATATTTTGAAGAACTGATCAGAACATGGATGCTGGGTAATGATCACGCATCGATCGTTGTGATCAGTCCGAAACGTGGTCTGACAGCGGAGAATGACCGGGCATTGGAAGAAAAGCTGGCTGCATATAAGGAGACACTGAGCCGGGAGCAGTTAGAGCAGATGGTCGCTGATACAGCACATCTCAAAGCGTATCAGGCCGAGCCTTCGCCGAAGGAAGATCTCGAGAAGATCCCGCTGCTGACGCGTGGGGATATGAAACGCGAAGCACCGCATTTTTATAATCAGGAGTGTGAGATGGCGGGTGTACCGGTGGTACATCATGACATTCAGACCAACGGTATTTACTATATCGATCTGTTATTTGATCTGAATCACCTGAGTGAGGAGGATCTGCCGTATCTGGGTATCTTAAAGGCAGTACTCGGATATATGGATACCGCACACTACAGCTACAGTGAACTGGCCAATGAGATCAATCTGGCGACCGGAGGTATCTCATCGACACTGAACCTGTTCGTAAATGCAGGGGACGAGCATCAATGGGATGCACGCTATGAGGTATGTGTCAAAGTGCTGGCACCGCAGCTGGCGCGTGCAATGGAATTGGTGGCTGAAATCCTAGCTACGACAGATCTCTCGGATGCGAAACGGCTGCATGAGATCTTATCACAGGTAAAATCACGGCTGGAGATGACCATGACGACTGCCGGACATGGGGTATCTGCAGTTCGTGCGATGTCCTATTTTTCACCGGCCGGTGCATTTAATGATGCCGTCGGTGGTATCGGGCTGTATCGTCTGATCGCTAAGATCGAGAGTGATTTCGATGCACATGTGGATGAATTAAAGACACGGCTGGGGGCATTGATCCGCCGGATCTTTGTGCGTGACGGATTGATCGTCAGTGAAACGATCGAGGAAAAACAAAAAGACGCGCTTGCGCCGAAACTCGAAAAATTATGTGCGGTGCTGCCGGAGCATGCGGATGAACGTCACGAGCTGACGATCACCTGTGAGAAGAAGAATGAGGGCTTTAAGGACGCGGCCCAGATCCAGTATGTATCGCGAAGCGGTAATTTCAAAAAGGACGGATTCCAATACACGGGAGCGCTGAATATCCTGAAGGTGATCATGAATTATGAATATCTGTGGCTGAACATCCGTGTACAGGGAGGCGCATACGGCTGCATGAGCGGATTTTCGAGAAACGGTGATTCGTACCTGTCATCGTACCGCGATCCGAATCTGCGGGGAACCAATGAGATCTACGAGGGGATTCCCGCCTATCTGCATGATTTTGATGTGGACGAGCGCGATATGACCAAGTTTATCATCGGAACAATGAGTGCACTGGATACACCGCTTCCGCCTGCTACAAAGGGATTGCGGTCACTCAGTGCCTACATGTCAGGCGTGACGCAGGAACAGGTACAGCGGGAACGTGATGAAGTGCTGGACGCGACACCGGCTGACATCCGTGCGTTAGAGCCGCTTGTACAGAGTGTGCTGGCAGACGACTGCCTGTGCGTGATCGGAAACGAGGATACACTGGAAAAAGAACGTGATATGTTTATGAA